>NZ_LIRG01001048.1 GCF_001419695.1 Streptomyces prasinopilosus | reverse complement strand
ACGGGCCGGGCCAGTGCCGTCGTCGTACGCGGCAGCCTGTACTGGCTCACCCACCGCGACGGCCCCGCCCGCACCCGTACGCCCGGCGTGTCGGCGAGGGTGCGGGCGGGGCCGTCGCGGTGGGTGAGCCAGTACAGGCTGCCGCGTACGACGACGGCACTGGCCCGGCCCGTCTCGTCCACGGAGACGCCGTCCAGGTGGTGGGCGGCGGGCACCTGGTAGCGCCGCCGTCCCGCCCGCGGCCCGCTCAGCGTGACGTCGAGCCGGCGCGGCACGGAGCCGGGGGACAGGTCGTCGACGATCCACAGGTCACCGGCGCACTGGTAGACGACCCGGCTGCCGTCGCTGGAGGCGTGGCGGGCGTAGAACGCGTCGTGATCGGTGTGACGGCGCAGGTCGGAGCCGTCGTACGCCACGGAGTACAGGTTGCCGACGCCCTCGTGGTCGGAGAGGAAGGCGATCCGGCCGCCGACGAACATCGGGGAGTGCAGGTGCCCGTCGATGCCGCCCGCGGCCTCTCCCGCCCCGTCCGTCCCCTCCGCCGTCCCGCCGAGCAGCCGCCGTCCGTGCAGCCACAGCCTGCCCGTCGCCCCGCCCCGGTACCGCTTCCAGGAGGCCGGTTCGTGCGGCGGGGTGCCGGTGAGCAGCAGGGTCCGCCGTTCCCCGCCGACGTCGGCGACCTGGAGGTCGGTCACCGGGCCCCAGGGCAGTTTGCGGCCCGGACTGCCGTCGGTGGAGAGCTTGTAGGACCAGGTGAAGTACGAGAACGGTTCGCCGTGCGAGGCGACGGCCAGGATCTCGGCGTCCACGTCCCCGTTCGGGGGAGCCCAGCCGCAGACCCGGGTGTCGGAGGTGCCCCAGTAGGTGAGCCGGCGTCCGGGACCGCCGTCCACGGGGACCAGGTGGATCTCGGGGGCGAGGCTGCGCCAGCTCGTGTACGCGATGTGGCGGCCGTCGGGGGAGAAGCGGGGGTGGCCGAGTTTGGTGCGGTCGACGGTGAGCCGCCAGGCCCGGCCCCCCGGTGGGTCGAGGGGGGCGAGCCAGAGATCGTCCTCGGCCACGAAGCACAGCAGGCCGCCGTTGAGGTGGGGCAGGCGCAGATAGCTCACCACCCCATGCTTTTCCGGGGGACGGACCGCAGCAACTCGTGTGGAACCGGGGCGGATCCCCGGACGTGACCCAGCACACGTACGAAACGGTTTCGTTCCTTTAAGGCCCCGGGTACATTCGTCGTGTACGGATCCCCGCACGGGGCCGCCCGCGAAACCGCGTGGGCGGCCCCGTGCGGGGAT
>NZ_LIRG01001047.1 GCF_001419695.1 Streptomyces prasinopilosus | reverse complement strand
CGGCCCGTGGGCGGCTCCGGACCCCCGGAGCCGCCCACGGGCCGGGGCGCGCCCGGTCGGCGTGCCGCTTTGTCGACACCCGACGGGTGATTTCCGGATCCCCGGTGAAGGTCGCCTTCCGGGGCGCGTAGCTTTGGCGGCAACACGCGTCGGTAGGAGCAGTCTTGGCACGGAAGATCGGCAGCCGGTACACCGCCCACCAGATACTCGGACGGGGCAGCGCCGGCACGGTGTGGCTCGGCGAGGGGCCGGACGGGCCCGTCGCCGTCAAGCTGCTGCGGGAGGACCTCTCCTCGGACCAGGAGCTCGTCGGACGCTTCGTCCAGGAGCGGACGGCACTGCTCGGCCTGGAGCACCCGCACGTCGTCTCGGTGCGCGACCTGGTGGTCGACGGCAACGACCTCGCGCTGGTCATGGACCTGGTCCGCGGTACGGATCTGCGCACCCGCCTCGACCGCGAGCGCAGGCTCGCCCCGGAGGCCGCCGTGGCGATCGTCGCCGACGTCGCGGACGGCCTGGCGGCGGCGCACGCCGCGGGGGTCGTCCACCGGGACGTCAAGCCGGAGAACATCCTGCTGGACATGCAGGGCCCGGTCGGTCCCGGCGGCTCGCACCGCGCGCTGCTGACCGACTTCGGGGTGGCCAAGCTCATCGACACCCCGCGCCGCACCCGCGCCACGAAGATCATCGGAACGCCGGACTACCTGGCGCCGGAGATCGTCGAGGGCCTGCCGCCGCGCGCGTCGGTCGACATCTACGCGCTCGCCACGGTCCTGTACGAGCTGCTGGCGGGCTTCACGCCGTTCGGCGGCGGACACCCCGGAGCGGTGCTGCGCCGCCACGTCACCGAGTCGGTCGTCCCGCTGCCCGGCGTCCCCGACGAACTGTGGCAGCTGCTCGTGCAGTGCCTGGCCAAGGCGCCGGCCTCGCGGCTGCGGGCCTCGGAGCTCGCGGGCCGGCTGCGGGAACTGCTGCCCCTGCTGGCGGGGATGCCGCCGCTGGACGTGGACGAGCCGGACGCCGAGCCGACGGACCAGGGGGGCGAGGACGCCCTCTCCTCCGGCCCGGCGCAGGCCGCCGGGCCGGAGGAGAGGG
>NZ_LIRG01001046.1 GCF_001419695.1 Streptomyces prasinopilosus | reverse complement strand
CTCCCACCGGCCGGGTCTGAGTCCCGGTCGCCCCGGCCGGTGGGAGCGCGGCCCTGCCCGGAGGGCCGCGCTCCCCCCGGGCAGGGCCGCGCGGGGGGGGCCGGGTGCCGGTCCTCAGGCCAGCCACTGCTCGTACGCCATGTTCGCCACCAGGGCGAAGACGACCACCAGCAGGACGACGCGCACGAAGCCGCTGCCCTTCTTCAGGGCCGTGTGGGCGCCGAGGGTGCCGCCCGCCAGGTTGAACACGGCCATCAGGCCCGCGAGCTGCCACAGCACCGCGCCCTGCCAGGCGAACATCGCCAGCGCGCCGGCGTTGGTGCAGCAGTTGACGATCTTCGCGGTGGCCGACGCCGTGACGAGGTCGAGGTGGAGCAGGGCGGTGAGCGCCAGGACGAGGAACGTACCGGTGCCGGGGCCGATGAGCCCGTCGTAGAAGCCGATGCCCAGGCCGCCGAAGCCGATCGCGGCGAGGACGCGGCGCCGGGAGACCGGGCCGGGTCGCGGAGCGGAGCCGAAGCCCGGGCGGAGGATGACGAAGGCGGCGACGGCGAGCAGCACCACCATGATCACCGGCTTGAGGACCTCGGTGCTCATCCCGGCGGCGAGGAAGGCCCCGCCGGAGGATCCGGCGAGGGCGGCCAGCCCGATGCGCACGGCGGTCCGTACGTCGACGGGCGCCTTGCGGGCGTAGGTGATCGCCGCGCCGGTGGTGCCGACGATGGCGACCGCCTTGTTGGTGCCCAGGGCGTGCGCGGCGGGGGTGCCGGCGGGCAGGCCGAGCAGCAGCGCCGGCAGCAGCAGGAGTCCGCCACCGCCGACCACCGCGTCGATCCAGCCGGCCGCCAGCGCCGCGAGGCAGAGGAGGACGACCGTGGTCAGGGAGATGTCGGGCATGGGCGTGACCCTACGAAGCGGATAGTTGTGCCGTCCATCAAGATGAGCGTTTCCTGAGGTTGACGCTCCTCACGGTGACTCCCCGCCGTGACTCCCCCGTGCCCCCGCGCGGTGC
>NZ_LIRG01001045.1 GCF_001419695.1 Streptomyces prasinopilosus | reverse complement strand
TCTCGCCCGGCCCGGGCGGGCTCGGTTCTCCGCCGAGCCCGCCCACCGGCTCCCCATCGGAGCCGGACCCGTGTCATGCCGTCAGCGCCGCAGCGTCAGCAGACCCGGACGGTAGGGCAGGAGGCCGTAGTCGCCGCCGGAGGAGGGGCTGCGCCCCTGGTAGAGCAACTGCAGGTTGCAGGGATCGACGGTCATGGTCTGATCGGCGCTGGTGCGGAGCAGTTCACCGTGGCTGATGTCGTTGGTCCAGGTGGCGCCGCTGTTGGCCTTGCCGGCGAAGGGATTGCCCTCGGTCGCGGCCTGGGGTGTCCACGAGCCGTTCAGGCTGGTGGCCGTGAACGAGCGGAAGTACCGGCCCTGCGAGCCGATCGCCTCGACGATCATGAGGTAGCGGTCCTGGCCCTGCAGCTTGTAGACCTGCGGGGCTTCGAACAGGTTGTTGGTCGTATCGCTCATGACCACTGTCGAGGTCGAGCCGAAGCTGCCCGGGAAGTTCCCGATCGGCATGCTGGCCCGGTAGATCTTGCCGTTGTCGCCGGCGAAGAACAGGTACATGTTCGTCCCGTCACCGATGAGCGCCTGGTCGATGGGCCCTGTTCCGGAGCCGGAGATGCTTCCGGAGAAGAGCACCTGCTCGGACGACCAGCCGTTCGGATTGGTGGGGTCGCTCGACGTCCGGTAGGAGAAGGCGGTCCCGCCCCACTGGTAGGCGAGCACCCAGATGTTCTTCGGCGCGAAGTAGAAGAGCGTGGGTGCGACGGTGGACTGGGACATCGCGTTCTGGCCGGCCGAGGCCATCTCCGACCAGTTGGTGAACAGGTTGAAGTTCATCGAACCCCACCTCGTCCCCGTGTCGTGCGTGGTCGCGTAGACGAGCTGCCTGCCGTTGTAGGGGGCGACGGTGAAGTCCTTGAGCGAGACCCACCCCTGCCTGGGCTGCGCCAGCGCGCCCGTCGACGTCCAGCGGTACGTCGACGGAAGGGTGCACGCGCCGGGGGTCTCGGCGCCGACCTTGACGAGCTGCCACTGCTGGTTGGTGCCGCCCCAGTCGTCGTACTGGACGATGTTCGCGTTGTCGGCGGTGGAGGCGCCCTGTACCTCGAGGGCCTTGTTGCTGTGGCGCGAGATGAGCCTCACGTGGCCGTCCGGGCTGTCGGCCAGCCGCCACTGCTGGTTGGTGCCG
>NZ_LIRG01001044.1 GCF_001419695.1 Streptomyces prasinopilosus | reverse complement strand
CGCGACGGCCGTCGCGAGCAGGGAGTCGAGGCCGGCGGAGGACAACGAGGTGGTGGGCGTGACGTCCGGGTCGTGCAGGACGTTGCGCACGACGGCGAGCACCGAGGCCTCGACCCCGGCCCCGGAAACGGACCCGGCCCCGGCCCGGACCGGTTCGGCGGTGTGCCGGCGCGGCCGTTCCCCGGCGCTCCCGGATCCGTCGGCGGCCGTCACCGTCCGGTACTCCACGCCCTCCAGGCGCACCAGCACCCGTCCGTCCGCGGAGAGCAGGACGGCGTCCCCGCGCCGCACCCCGTCCGGCACGGCGGCTTCGGTTTCGGCTTCGGCTTCGGCTTCGAGCAGTACGTAGGCCGTCAGCTCCGGGTCGCCCCGGCGTACGACCCGCCGGACGGACACGGGGAGGTGGGTGCCCGGGGCGGCGGCGGGGTCGGCGAGGGTCAGCACCGCCATGCTCTGCAGGGCGGCGTCGAGGGCGACCGCGGTCCGTTCCGGTCCGCCGCCCGGGGAGCCCTGGATCCGGGCGAGGACGCGGCCCGGACCGAAGCGCACGTCCACCAGGGACCGCAGGGGCGCGTCGAGGTCCATGCCCTTGGCCGCGAACCAGGCGTACAGGCCCTCGGGGTCCAGCGTCCGGCCGAGCTCCGCCCGCAGGGCGGCGAGGTCGCGGGTGCCGGTCCCGTCGTCCTCCGGCGTGTCCGTGCGGTCCTCGTCCGGACGGCCGGTTTCGAGCCGGGCTATGGTCCGGCCGCCGTACCGGAAGGAGACCGGCCCGGTGCGGGCGGGATCGTGCAGGTCGCTGGTGAGGGCGTGGAGTCCGGTGCCCCGTCCCGTGAACGCGACCCTGCTCAGGACGTCGGCGCTCTTGAGGGCCAGGGCCAGCGTCAGGGCGCCCGGCACGGTCTCCTCGCCGAACACCCGGTGGGCGCGGGTCAGCCGGCGGACCGCACCGGTCGTGTCGTCCCCGCCCCCGCCCCGAGCGGCCCGTGTGCGGAAGGGGTAGGGCGGCATCCCGACCCGCCGGGCCGGCGTCCCCTCGTACACCCGGCGCCAGTCGACCTTGCCGCCGCCGACGTGGAGGACGGCGAGTCCGGTGCTCAACCGGTCGTCGGGAACACGGAGCTGGGCGGCGATCCGTTCGGGGGTGTGGGAGGTGAAGGGGGCCAGGCGGGCGGCGAGCGCCGCGTCGGCCGCCCCGGTCCGGCCCTCCAGGGGCTTCCCGTCGCGCAGGACGTGTCCGCCGGC
>NZ_LIRG01001043.1 GCF_001419695.1 Streptomyces prasinopilosus | reverse complement strand
GACGCGGACGGGCGCTTCGTCGGGGTGGCGGGGCCGCTCGGGTCCGGGCCGACGACGACGCCGTCGTCCTCCCCCCGCCCGGTGTCGACGGGCTCGGTGGCCGGGGTGTCGCCGCCCGCGCCGGGGCTCTTCGGGATGACGCCCCTGCCGTCGGGGACGGTGTGGATCCCCCGGCTGTAGAACTCCAGCCAGTACCTGACCAGTCTCAGGTAGGCGCGCGAGTGGTTGTAGCTGAGGATCGCCCGGTCCAGGTCCGCGGCCCGGCCCAGGTCCCGGTCGCCCGCGCACAGGTAGTGTCCGGCCGCCAGGGCCGCGTCGAAGATGTTGTTCGGGTCCGAACGGCCGTCGCCGTTGCCGTCCGCGCCCCAGTGGGCCCAGGTGGACGGCAGGAACTGCATCGGTCCCACCGCGCGGTCGTAGACCGTGTCACCGTCGTGGGCGCCCCCGTCCGTGTCCCGGATCAGGGCGAACCCCCGGCCGTCGAGCGGCGGGCCGGTGATGCGGCCCCGCGTGGTGCCGTCCTCGTCGACCGCTCCGCCGCGCGCCTGGCCGGACTCGACCTTGCCGATCGCCGCGAGCAGTTCCCAGGGCAGCCGGCAGCCGGGGTCCGTCCTGCCGACGGAGGTCTCGGCGGCCCGGTAGGCACGCAGCACGGTGGCCGGGATGCCGGACTGGGACCGGAGGTCGCGGACGAGCGCCGGGGTCGCCGGACCACCGTCCCGCACCCTCAGGGGCGGGATCTCGGTGTGGTAGGAGCCGTCGCCCGGGGGCACGGGCCCGGCGTACGGTAAGCCCGCCGCCGTCGGCCTCCCGTCGTCGCCGGCCGCGGGGGCGGCGTGGGCGTCCTTCGTGTCCCGGGCGAGGCCGGGCGCCTGGGAGGCGGTGAGGGCCGCCACGGCCGTCACCGCGAGGGCGGTCGTCCGCAGTCTCCTGCGGGCCCGGCCGGGACGCCGGCGTCGTGCGCGTGCGCGGTGTGCGGACATGACGGTCACTCCTGTCGGATGCGGGGGTACGGGCGGTGCCGTGCGGGCGGTCGGGCATGAGGTCGGTCGCGGGGCGGCCGTGCGGCGGGGCGGCCGTGCGGTGGGGCGC
>NZ_LIRG01001042.1 GCF_001419695.1 Streptomyces prasinopilosus | reverse complement strand
GGCCTGCCGCCCCGGCCGGGGCGGCAGGCCGAGTGGTACGCGCGGGTGCCGTCCGTGCTGAAGGAACTGGAGGGCGTCAGGGCCGCGCTCCAGTGGAACCACCGCGACCCCGGCCCGCACTGCGACCTGACCGTGGCCGACGAGGCGGCGTGGGAGAGCCTGCGCGAGGCGGTGGCCGACCCGTACCTGAACCAGCCGGTGGAATGACCGGGCGGGCGCCCGCGTCCGGCCGCCCGCACCCGCCCGGCCCTCCGCCCGCCCGATCCGTCCGGCCTGTGCGCTCGGCCTGCCTGCCTGCTCGACCTCCCGGCCCGGCCCGCGGGTCAGCCCGCGAACTCCGGTCCGCGGACCGCTGCCCGGGCGCGCCGGTACCAGCGCCAGGCGATCGTCTTCGGGCCGTCGCGGTAGGGGGCGACGCGGGCGCCGTCACCCGCCAGCCAGGCCCTGACGTCGGCGACGGTGTGGCCGCGGCGGACGATGAGCCGGGCGATGCGGTAGCGCTCGTCCCGCTCCGAACTGAGCGCGTGCCGCACCGCGGTCGCCGTCTCGTACCCGGCGCGGGCCGCCATGGCCCTCACCCGGGGGCTGTTGTAGCCGTGCGGGTAGGCGAGGTGGGGGACCGGGTGGCCGAGGACGTCCTCCAGCACGGCCTTGGAGTCGGACAGTTCGGCGCGCAGTCGTTTCCCGGTCAGCGTGTCCAGCTGGGCGTGGCTGACCGTGTGGCTGCCGATCTCCATGCCGGAACGTTCCAGCTCCGCCACCCGGTCCAGGGTCATCATCGGCGCCGGCGGCAGCAGACTGCGGCCGCCCGGCGTGAGGGCGCCGGTGGTGAGGTACGCGGTGGCCGGCAGGGAGCGCCGGGCCAGGAGATCGGCGGTCGGGCCGGGCAGGTCGGCGAAACCGTCGTCGAAGGTGAGGAGCACCGGCCGGGGCGGGAGGGGCGCCCGCCCGGCGAGGTGGTCGGCGAGGGCGCTGATGGTGACGGGGGTGCGGCCGCTGTCCTCGAGGGCGTCGAGATGCGCCGCGAACTCCCTCGGCGTGACGGTGAACTCGGCGATCCAGCCGGGCGGGTCGTCCATCACGGCGTGGTAGAGGAACACCGGGACGGGCGGGCGCTTTGCGGGCTCCCCGCCGCCGTGGCCCCCCGGCGCGTCCCGGGCTCCGCGCCCCGCCGGGTCCCGTGGGGACGGGGCCGTCATCGCGCACCCCCGGCCGTCCGCCCGCCGGAGGGCGGCCTCCCCGCCGCACCGCCCGCCGCCCGCCGGGCCCGC
>NZ_LIRG01001041.1 GCF_001419695.1 Streptomyces prasinopilosus | reverse complement strand
CGGCATGCTGACCGTCGGCGCGGTCGGCATGACCCAGATGCTCTTCACCAAGCTCGTCGGGCCGCTCGCCGTCCTGTTCGGGATGCTGCTGTGGGTCGTCCTCGGCATGCCGGCGTCCAACCTGGCGCTGTCGGTGCACAGCATGCCGGGCTTCTTCCAGTTCCTGCACGGCGTGCTGCCGCTGCCCGCCGCGGGCGAGGCGCTGCGCTCCCTGCTGTACTTCGACGACCGGGGCGCGGGCGGGTACCTGCTCCCGCTGGTCTTCTGGATCGTCATCGCCTTCGCGCTCGCGCTGCTGAAGGAGCGCCGCTCCGGATACGCGATCCCGGCCGCGCCCGACGTCTCCGACGTGAGCACCCCGCTGCCCGCGCTGGCCGGAGGCCCGGTGCGGTCGCCGAAGGTCCGCTACTTCGCCGCGGTCGCCTTCCCGCTGGCCATCCTGATCGGTGTCGTCGGCGCCATGAGCGCCTCGATGCACCAGCCGAAGCTCCACGACCTGCCCGTGGTCGTGGTCGCCGCCGACGCCGGGCAGGCCGAACGGGTGGCCGAGGGCCTGGAGCCGCGGCTCGGCGCCATGCTCGACCTCCGTACCGGCACCTCCGTCGACGAGGCCAAGGAGCAGATCCTGAGGCAGGAGGTCGTCGGCGCCTACGTCCTGCCGGCCACGGCGGACGGCGGAGCCGCCCTCCACAGCTCCTCGGCGGCCGGTGCGAGCCAGCAGGCGGCACTGCGGGCGGTGTTCCAGCAGGTCGCCGCCGGCCAGGGGACGCCCCTGGAGCTGACCGACATCAAGCCGCTGACCCGGGACGACACCCAGGGCAGCAACAGCATGTACATCGGCATGTCCTGGATCATGGCCGGTTTCCTGATCATGGCGGTGCTGCGCGGCGGTGCCCCGGAACTGACGCGGCTGCGCCACTTCGTGGTGAAGCTCGCCGGCTGGGCGGTCGGCATCTCGGTGTGGCTGTGGTTCCTCTTCGACGTCCTGATCGGCGCCGTCGACGGCCACGCCCCCGAACTGATCGGCTTCGGCGCGCTCACCGTCTTCTGCGTCTCCCTGGTGACCGGTGTCTTCACCCGGACGTTCGGTCTCGCCGCGATCATCCCGGTGATGCTGGTCCTGATGCTGGCCGGTGTCCCCGCCTCCGGCGGCGGTCTGTCCCTCTACATGGTCCCCGACCTGTTCCGCACCCTCCAGGACGTGCTGCCGCTGCCCGCCGCCGTCGACACCGTGCGCTCGCTGGTCTACTTCGACGGCCACGGCATCGGCCGCAACCTCCTGACCATCGGCATCTGGGGCGCGGCCGGCCTGGTCCTGCAGCTCCTGGTGGACCTGTGGCTGGCCCGCCGGGAGAAGAGGGCACCGGGTGCGCGGTCCGGCGCCGGCGGCTCCGGCACGTCCCACAGCTCCGGTGCCGGGACCTCCGGTGCGTCCGGCGCCACAGGGAGTCCGGCCCCGGCCTCCGGTTCCGCGAAGGAGGACGAGGACCTGGAACCCGTACCGGCGATCTGATGTCCGGCCGGGCCCGACGACACGTCGGTGGTCCCGGCCGGCCCGTGGACGGGGCCTTCGCCGTCCCCGCCGGGGACGGCGAAGGCCCCGATGCAGCCGGGAACCGCGACAGGACCCCGGGCCGCCGCTAGCTTGGCCGCATGACGACTCCTGCCGGTGTGCGTGGTGTGCGTGAACCCGGGCTTCCCGGGCGTTTGTTGGCCGTCGAGCGGGACGCACTGGTCCCGTTGCTGCGGGGGCGGGCGAAGGAGGACTTCGCCCTGCCGGTCGCGGCCTGCCCGGGATGGACCGTGCGGGACGTGCTGGCGCACTGTTCGGCCGCGCTCACCCGGGTGGTGGAGAACCGGTTCGAGGCCGGGGTGTTCTCGCCCGAGTCGAACGAACGGGACATCGCCGAACGGGCCGCGTGGAGCGACCGGCGCGTCATCGACGAGCTGGAGAGCGGGATGACCGGGGCCGGGCCGGTGATCGCCGCGGCGGGCGGGCTCCTCGACATCCTCGCGCTGGGGGAGTGGGTGCACGCCGGGGACGTCCGCGAGGCGCTCGGCGTGCCCGGCGCGTACGCGGGGGCCGGGCTGCCGTACGCGCTCGACCTGCTG
>NZ_LIRG01001040.1 GCF_001419695.1 Streptomyces prasinopilosus | reverse complement strand
CGGGACGGCTCGTCGCCCGGCGCGCAGACGGCGGTACGCGGCCGGCGAGGTGCACCCCATGCTGCCGGTGCCCCGGGCGACGAGCCGTCCCGCCCGGTGGAACTCCATGACGGTCCGCATGCTGCTCAGACCGCGGCCCCGGCGGCGTACCTCGGAGCAGACGACGTCGACGGTGACCGGCTCCGCGGCGTCCGCGAGCAGCAGTTCGGAGGGGGCGGTGGAGATCCCCAGGTCCCGCATGACGAAGTGGGTGTCGAGGGGGGCGCCGAACTCGGCGTGGGCGAGGGCCATCGTGGTCTGGCGCAGCGTCTCGGCGACGATCATCGGATCCTGGTGGAGGTCGTCCACGGGGCCGAAGAAGGAGTGCTCGGCGGGCCAGTGCGCGGTGACGCGGAAGTCGTGTTCGGACCGGCGGACCCATTCCGCCGGGAAGATGTCCACCGCGCGGGTCCGGTGGGCCAGTTCCGGGGTGATCCGGGTGACGGCGGGGGCTCCGGCAGCCTGTCCGGTGGTGGCCGCGGACGTGGGCCGCCGTCCGGTTCGGTCCCCCGTGGGCGTGCTGGTGGCACCTGACTGCGGCATGAGGAACCCTCCGGAGAGAAGGCCTGGACCCGGTCGACTTCGCACTAAGATACGGACGAGCCGGTTTTTTTCAAGGGTGATCCACACCGTTGGGGACGAGCCCGCAAGCCCATGCGCCCGCGCGGCATCGTGGTACGGCGGCACGCCGACCGCACGGCGGCCGTATGGCTACTTCACGGCGATCCACGAGATCCACGGAGATCAGGAGGCACCCGATGGCGCGACAGGAGCGCGCGATCCGCACACGGCGGACCATTCTGGACGCGGCCGCGGCGGTCTTCGACGAACGCGGTTACACCTCGGCTACCATCGGCGAGATCCTGGGCCGGGCCGGGGTGACCAAGGGCGCGCTGTACTTCCACTTCGGCTCCAAGGAGGAGCTGGCGCTCGGCATCTTCGAGGAGCAGCTGGCGGTAACCCTGCCGCCCCAGTCCAGCAAGCTCCAGGAACTCGTCGACTCCGGTCTGGTGCTGGCCCTGCGGCTGTGCACGGACCCGCTGGTGCGCGCCAGCGTCGGGCTGGCCCTGGACCAGGGAGCGTTGGGACTGGACCGGACTCCGGCGTTCCGGATGTGGATCGACCAGATCACCCGGACCCTGGCCGAGGCGAAGGCGAGGGGTGAGTTGCTGCCGCACGTCGAGGTGGCGGAGACGGCGGAACTGCTGGTCGGGAGCTTCTCGGGAGTGCAGCTCCTCTCGCAGCTGCGCTGTCAGCGGCAGGATCTGGAGCAGCGGGTCGTGGTGCTGTTCCAGCACATGCTGCCGGGCATCGCGGTGCCGGCGGTGCTGGCCCGGCTGGACATCTCGGCGGACCGCGGCCGACGGGCCCTCGACGCGGGGCGACTGGAACCGGCCACGGGGAAGGCGGCCGTCGACGCGGAGGCGGACCGGCGGGCCGGCGAGGTGGCGGGACGCTAGGGCCTGGCGGGCGGTCGCCGTGGCTCGGGCGGAGGCCGGGTGGGGGCCACGGGGTGGGGGACGGGGCAGGGGCGCGGACGGG
>NZ_LIRG01000104.1 GCF_001419695.1 Streptomyces prasinopilosus | reverse complement strand
GCGGATCCCGGAGGCGCCGGAACTCCCGCTCCGGGGGGCCGGCGCCTCCGGGATCCGCAGGGTCTCCGGGACCGTCGTCCCGGCCGTCCGTCGTCCCGGCCGCCCGTCAGTCGTGCCAGGCGCCGAAGTCCTCCAGCAGCCGCTGGAGGGGCTCGAAGACACCCGGGGTGGCCGCGACCGCGAGGTCCCACGAGGGACGCCCACCGGGCCGCCCGCCGGTCAGCGCGCCCGCCTCCCGGGCGATCAGGTCCCCCGCGGCCAGGTCCCAGGGGTGCAGTCCGCGCTCGTAGTAGCCGTCGAGCCGGCCGCAGGCCAGGTCGCAGAGGTCGACCGCGGCCGAGCCGCCGCGCCGGATGTCCCGCAGGAGCGGGATCAGCCGCTGCGCGACGGCGGCCTGGTGGGTGCGTACCTCGGTGACGTAGTTGAAGCCGGTCGAGACCAGTGCCTGCTCCAGGGGCGGCGACGGGCGGCAGGTCAGCGTGCGTTCGCCCGCCCACGCGCCGGTGGCCCGCGCCCCGCCGCCGCGGACCGCGTGGTACGTCTCGCCCCGCATCGGGGCGGCGACCACCCCGACGACCGTCTCGCCGTCCTGTTCCGCGGCGATGGAGACGGCCCAGGTGGGCAGCCCGTACAGGTAGTTGACCGTGCCGTCGAGCGGGTCGATCACCCAGCGGACGCCGCTGGTGCCCTCGGTCGTGCCGCCCTCCTCGCCGAGGACGCCGTCGTCGGGCCGGTGCTCGGCGATCAGCCCGGTGATCAGCTTCTCGGCTGCGATGTCCATCTCGGTGACGACGTCGATCGGGCTGGACTTGGTCGCGGCGACCTCGAGGTCGGCCGGGCGGCCGTCCCGCAGCAGCTCGCCCGCGCGGCGTGCCGCCTCGCGGGCGAGCTGCAGCAGTTCCGCGTGCAGGGGGTCGGTCACGGCGCCCCTCACGCGTAGGGGCTGTCGGCGCCCGCGGCGGCGGGGCGCGGGGCGCGGGCCGGACAGCAGCCCACCGGGCAGAGGTCGTGGCTCGCGCCGAGGCCGCCCAGCACGCAGGGGGTGACGTCCTGGCCGCGTTCGGTGGCGGCGCGCTCCACGAGCAGGTCCCGGATCGCTGCGGCGAACCTCGGGTCGGCGCCCACGGTCGCCGAGCGGCGCACCGGCAGCCCCAGTTCCCCGGCCCTGGCCGCGGCCTCGGTGTCGAGGTCGTAGATGACCTCCATGTGGTCGGAGACGAAGCCGATGGGGGCCATGACCACGGCCGGGACCCCGGCGGCGTGCCGCTCCTCGAGGTGGTCGCAGATGTCGGGCTCCAGCCAGGGGATGTGCGGGGCGCCGGAGCGGGACTGGTAGACGAGCTGCCAGGGGTGCTCCACTCCGGTGCGCTCCCGCACGGCGTCGGCGATCACCCGGGCCACGTCCAGGTGCTGCGCCACGTACGCGCCGCCGTCGCCGTGCTCCTCGACGGGGCCCGAGGTGTCGGCGGAGGCGGTGGGGATCGAGTGGGTGCAGAAGGCGATGTGCGCGCCCTCGCGCACCTCCTCGGGCAGGTCGGCGAGCGAGCGGACGATCCCGTCGACCATGGGCTCCACGAAGCCGGGGTGGTTGAAGTAGTGCCGCAGCTTGTCGACCCGGGGCAGCTCCAGGCCCTCGGCCTCCAGCGCCGCCAGGGAGTCCGCGAGGTTCTCGCGGTACTGGCGGCAGCCGGAGTACGAGGCGTAGGCGCTGGTGGCCAGGACGGCGATGCGGCGGCGGCCGTCGCGGATCATCTCGCGCAGGGTGTCGGTCAGGTACGGCGCCCAGTTGCGGTTGCCCCAGTAGACCGGGAGGTCCAGGCCGTGGCCGGCGAAGTCCTCGCGCAGGGCGTCCAGCAGGGCGCGGTTCTGTTCGTTGATGGGGCTGACCCCGCCGAACAGGAAGTAGTGCTCACCGACTTCCTTCAGGCGTTCCTTGGGGATGCCGCGCCCGCGCGTCACGTTCTCCAGGAACGGGACCACGTCGTCCGGGCCTTCGGGGCCGCCGAAGGAGAGCAGGAGCAGGGCGTCGTAGGGGGTGGGATCGAGCTCGTCAGGCATGCCTCGATCCTGCCATCCGTCGCGGGCGACCGGGCAACGGCGGGGGGCCGACCGGGCAGCGACCTCCCGTTCGAGAGACGTTAGGGTTGCCTAACCAGTGAGCTGTGTCGTCTGCGGTCGCGCCTTGCTGAGATCCGTCGCGTCCTCCCGAGATCTCCGGAGACCTCGTGCCCAGCCCTTATCTCGCCCTGTTCGCGGCCCCCGGCAGCAAGGCCTTCTCGGCCGCGGGGTTCATCGGCCGGATGCCGCTGTCCATGATGGGCATCGGCGTGGTGACGATGATCTCCCAGCTGACCGGCCGGTACGGGCTCGCCGGCGCCCTGTCGGCGACCGTCGCCCTGGCCGCCGCGCTGGCGGGCCCGCAGATCTCCCGCCTGGTGGACCAGTACGGGCAGCGGCGGATCCTGCGCCCGGCGACCTCGCTCGCACTCGCCGCCGCGGCGCTGCTGCTGGTCGCCGCGCACTACGGCTGGCCGGACTGGGTGCTCTTCGTCGCCTGTGCCGGCATCGGCTGCGTGCCGAGCCTCGGCGCGATGATCCGGGCCCGCTGGGCCGCCCTGTACCGCGGCACCCCGCAGCTGCACACCGCGTACTCCTTCGAGTCCGTGGTGGACGACATGTGCTTCGTCTTCGGCCCGATCATCTCCATCGGGCTGTCCACGGCCTGGTTCCCCGAGGCCGGTCCGCTGCTCGCGGCCTGCTTCCTCGCGGTCGGCGTCTTCTGGCTGACGGCCCAGCGCGCCACCGAGCCGGCCCCGCACCCGCGCGAGCGCACGGGCGACGGCGGCAAGGTCACGGGCGGCGGCACGGCGCTGAGCTCCCCGGGCCTGCAGGTCCTGGTGGCCACCTTCGCGGCGACGGGGGCGATCTTCGGCGGCGTGGACGTGGTCACCGTGGCCTTCGCGGAGGAGAGCGGGCACAAGGCCGCCGCCAGCGTGGTGCTCGCCGTGTACGCGCTGGGCTCCTGCGTGGCGGGCCTGGCCTTCGGCCTGATGCGCTTCGCCGGGGCGCCCGAGCGCCGCTGGCTGCTGGGCGTGTGCGCCATGGCCGTGAGTATGATCCCCCTCCTACTGGTCGGGAACCTGCCGTTTCTGGCCGTGGCGCTGTTCGTTGCGGGTCTGGCCATCGCTCCCACGATGATCACGACGATGTCCCTCATCGAAGAGCACGTACCACGCGCGCAGCTCACCGAGGGCATGACCTGGGTGAGCACGGGACTGGCGGTCGGGGTCGCGCTCGGCTCCGCCGCGTCCGGCTGGGTGATCGACGCGGCCGGTGCGCGTGCCGGGTACGGGGTTCCGGCGGTGTCCGGGGCCGTCGCGGTCGTGGTCGGTTTCCTCGGGTACCGCCGGCTCAAGCGGCCGGCTCCGGGTCGGGGAGGCTCCGTTGGGCAGCACGGCGAGCACGAGGAACGGAACGTGGCGTAACTGGGGAGGCACCGTCCTCGCCCACCCCGCGCGGGAGGTCGCGCCGGCCTCCGTCGACGAACTGGCGGCGGTCGTGCGCCGTGCCGCCGAGGACGGCCTCCCGGTGAAGGCGGTGGGCACCGGGCACTCCTTCACCTCGATCGCGGCCACCGACGGCGTGCAGATCCGCCCTCACCTGCTGGCGGGGATCCGGGACGTCGACCGCGAGGCGGGCACCGTCACGGTCGGGGCGGGCACCCCGCTCAAGCGGCTCAACACGGCTCTCGCGCGGGAAGGGCTGTCGCTCACCAACATGGGCGACATCATGGAGCAGACCGTCTCCGGGGCCACCAGCACCGGCACCCACGGCACCGGCCGCGACTCGGCCTCCCTCGCCGCGCAGATCCGGGGCCTGGAGCTGGTCACCGCCGACGGTTCGGTGCTCACCTGCTCGGCGGAGGGGACCGAGGAGGAGCGCGCGGTCTTCGCCGCCGCCCGGATCGGCCTCGGCGCGCTCGGTGTCGTCTCCGCGATCACCTTCGCGGTCGAGCCGGTCTTCCTGCTCACGGCCCGCGAGGAGCCGATGCCCCTGGACCGGGTGCTGGCCGAGTTCGACGAGCTGCACGCCGAGAACGAGCACTTCGAGTTCTACTGGTTCCCGCACACCGGCAACACCAACACCAAGCGGAACAACCGCAGCGCCGGCCCGGAGCGGCCGGTGCACCCCGTCCGGGGCTGGATCGACGACGAGTTCCTCTCCAACGGCGTCTTCCAGGCGGCGAACTGGGTCGGCCGCGCGGTGCCCGCGACCGTCCCCGCCCTCGCGCGCGTCTCCAGCAGGGCCCTGTCCGCACGGACCTACACCGACATCCCCTACAAGGTGTTCACGTCGCCGCGCCGGGTGCGCTTCGTGGAGATGGAGTACGCGGTGCCGCGCGAGGCCCTGGTGGACACGCTGCGCGAACTGAAGGCCATGGTCGACCGATCCCGCCTGCGGGTCAGCTTCCCCGTCGAGGTGCGCACGGCCCCGGCCGACGACATCCCCCTGTCCACGGCCTCCGGCCGCGACACCGCGTACATCGCGGTCCACATGTTCCGGGGCACCCCCTATCAGGGGTACTTCACGGCGGCGGAGCGCATCTTCACCGCCCACGAGGGCCGGCCCCACTGGGGGAAGATCAACACCCGGGACGCCTCGTACTTCTCCCGGGTGTATCCGCGTTTCGCCGAGTTCACGGCACTGCGGGATCGCCTTGATCCGGAACGCCTGTTCCGGAACGACTATCTGCGGAGGGTGCTGGGGACGTAGCGGACGCGTCCGGTTCCGGGCTCGCGGTGCCGCCGGAGTCCTGGTTCCCGGTGCCGTCCGGGGTGCCCGCCGGCGCGTCCCCGCCGTCCGGCGCGCCGCCGGAGCCGGTGGCCGCCCCCTCGTCCCCGGGCGTCGCGGAGGGTGCGGGGGCCGGACCGTCCCCGCCGGGGTCCCCGGGTTCCTCCGGGGTGCCGGAGTCGTCCGGGGTGCCGGAGTCGCCGGAGGTGCCGGGGCCCTGTTCGTCCGGACCGCCGGAGCCGGGCGGGCCGCCGGAGCCGGACGTGTTCTCACCGGTGACCGCGTTGCCGACGGTGGTGTTCGGTGCGCCGCTGAGACTCTGGCCGAAGGCGAGTTCGTAGACGGTGATTCCGGCCATCGCGACCCCGAACACCAGCGCGGCCGCGACCGCGGTCCGCTTCCAGGCCTGCCGCACTCCCCTGGCCCGGCCCCGGTACACGGTGCCCTCGGTGAACTCGCCCGGCGCCCGCGCGGGCCGGCTCCCGGCCGGGGCCACGGACGCCCGGCCCGACGCCGTGGTGACCACACGGAGCTGTTCGCCGGTGCGTTTGAAGAAGTGCTGGAAGACTGTTCCGCCGCAGGTGGCGACGACGCTCATGACGCCGGCGCCGATGATCGTCCCGTAGACGCCGAAGGACGAGGCGAGCTGGGCGCCCAGCACCGCGGCCACACCGCTGCCCGCGACCTGCGGCACGCTCAGGTCGATCCGCGTCCGCTTCCCCTCCTCCACGTCACCGTGCCCACCCGCGACAACCGGCCTTTCACGCATTCCTTGACCTTGCCTGCCTTCCCGCACATTCCCGCACACCGACGATCAACTGCACGACAAGTGGACGCCCGGCCGGAGTCATTAGTTCCGTTTTTGGGGATTGCGTGAAGTTTCCCACGCCCGGAGCGGGCGGGCCCGGACCGGCGCGGCCGAGGAGCGCCTCTTGCGGAAAGCCGGGCGGCGCGCCGATCCACGCAGATGGCCCGAATGGAGTACTGTGACGAGCCCTGGGTCCGGCCGCCCGTCAGGGTGCTCGGATTCTCCGAGGGCCGCCGGAAGGGGGGCGGTTGCACAGGGTGACGCGGTCGGTCACTCAGCGTTGCGAACAGGTAACCGTGCCATAACGGCGAGCCGGGGCCCACGCCCGACACGCCGGGCAACTCGGCAAGGTTGTGGCAGGCTGCACCCGGGCAGGCCACACTCGACTAGCGGAAGCAGCGACGCACGTGACGTCGGCAGGCACCACCCGGGAGGTCCCCATGCCCGAACTGCGTGTCGTGGCCGTCTCGAATGACGGCACACGGCTGGTGCTGAAGGCTGCGGACAGCACCGAGTACATGCTTCCGATCGACGAACGCCTGCGCGCCGCGGTGCGCGGCGACCGTCCCCGCCTCGGCCAGATCGAGATCGAGGTGGAGAGCCATCTCCGCCCCCGTGACATCCAGGCGCGCATACGAGCCGGTGCGACCGCGGAAGAGGTCGCCCAGATGGCCGGCATCCCCGTGGACCGCGTCCGCCGCTTCGAGGGACCCGTGCTCGCCGAGCGCGCCTTCATGGCGGAACGCGCCCGCAAGACCCCCGTCCGCCGGCCCGGCGAGACCTCCGGTCCGCCGCTGGGCGAGGCCGTGCAGGAACGGCTGACGCTGCGGGGCGCGGAGAAGGACACCGTCCAGTGGGACTCCTGGCGCCGCGACGACGGCACCTGGGAGGTGCTGCTGGTCTACCGGGTCGCGGGCGAACCGCACTCGGCCGGCTGGACGTACGACCCGCCCCGGCGACTCGTCCAGGCCGTCGACGACGAGGCGCGCTCACTGATCGGCGAGTCCGACGACCTCGCCGCCGCGCCCGAGCCCAGCTTCCCGTTCGTACCGCGCATCGCCCGGCTGCCCCGCGACCGGCCGCTGGACCGTCCGGGTGACCGTGAGCGGCAGGGCCTGCCGCCGGGTCAGGACTCCGAACCCGACGAGGAGTCGGCGATCACGGCCTCCGGCGAGCGGGACTCGCTCACCAGCCTGCTGGAGGCGGTGCCGAGCTTCCGGGGCGACCTGGTGGTTCCCGAGCGGACCCCCGAGCCGGTCGCCGAGGATCCGGACGGTGAACCCGACGCGGAGGAGCCGCCCGCTCCCGCGGCCTCGGCCGGTGCCGCGTACGCCGACGTGCTGATGCCCCGTGCCGTCACCAGCCACCGGGACCGTCTCGTCGGTTCCACGGACCGTCAGGCGGAGGCGGACGGGGTGCGTCCGGGCCGTCGCGCGGCCGTGCCGAGCTGGGACGAGATCGTGTTCGGGACCCGGCGCAAGAAGCAGGAGTGACCCCGCGGGAAGGACCCCCCGCGGCGAACGAAACGGCCTGAGACGCCAGGAGAGGGGCGCTCGTCATGCACGAGCGCCCCTTTCACCCTTCCGGTCTACTGCGGGTCCGGCCCCACCGCGACCGGCCGCTCCGGGTCCGACGACCACTCCGACCAGGAGCCGACGTACAGCTCCGCCGGGATGCCCGCCACGGCGAGCGCCAGCACCTCGTGCGCCCCCGAGACCCCCGAACCGCAGTACACGCCGACCCGCTTGTCCGTGGACGCGCCCAACTCCCGGAATCGCGCGGCCAGTTCCCTGGCGGGCAGGAAGCGTCCGTCCGGGCCGGTGTTCTCGGTGGTGGGCGCCGAGACCGCGCCCGGGATGTGCCCGCCGACCGGGTCGATCGGCTCCACCTCGCCCCGGTAGCGCTCCCCCGCGCGGGCGTCCAGCAGCAGTCCGGTCCGGGCCAGCGCGGCCGCCGCGTCGGCGTCGAGCAGCCCGGCCGCCCCCCACGCGGGCACGAAGTCGCCCTCGGCGGGTTCCGGCCGCGCGGTCTCGAGCGGGCCGTCCCAGGACGGCAACCCGCCGTCGAGGACCCGCACGTCCGGGTGACCCGTCCACCGCAGCAGCCACCAGGCGCGGGCGGCCGCCCAGCCCGTTCCGTCGTCGTACGCGACCACCGGCGTGCCCGCCGACACGCCCGCCCGGCGCATCGCCACGCCGAACACCTCCGGATCGGGCAGCGGATGGCGCCCCCGCCCGCCCGGCGCCCCGGCCAACTCCCTGTCCAGGTCGACGAATACGGCACCGGGAAGGTGCCCCTCACGGTAGGCGGCCCGGCCGTCGAACGGCGGCTCGCCGGCCGCCGTGGCCGTGCCCAGCCGCCAGCGGACGTCGAGCAGTACGGGCGGGTGACCGCCCGCCAGTTCGGCGGCGAGTTCGGATGCGGAGACGATGGCGTTCATGGCCACCATCCTGACGCACGGGGTGGCCGTCCCGTCCAGGTCCGGCTACTCTGCTCGGCCGGGCAGACCCGATCACGAGGCGTACGGGACCGGGCACATGCTGTACTGCCGATCGACATCCTCCGGCAAGCGTGCCGAAAGGGGCGGGGAGCCGCACATCGGGCATCCTCCGGGGACGGGAACCGCCGCTCGGGGCCGGCCCCGAGCACGCGGGGCCGTGACCGACGCCGGTGCCGGTACGGGGACGAATCCACAGAGCGGACGCGACGCGACCCTCGCCCGGGTCGAGAAGAGCACGGCCACCACGAGGGCGGCCGAGAAGAGAGTGACGATGACCGACGCACGGGGGCCCGCCCCCCGAGACGGTGCAGCACCCGTCCGGCCCGTACCCGGTACACCCTGCTGGGTGAGTCTCACGGTGCGCGCACCGGACAGGGCCCGGGCCTTCTACGAAGCCCTGTTCGGCTGGGAGTTCCGGCCCGGCCCGCAGCGGCTCGGCCCCTACGCGCGCGCTCTGCTCGACGGCTGCGAGGTGGCCGGCATCGGGACGCTGTCGGCGGATCTGCGTCTTCCCGTGGCCTGGACGCCCTACTTCGCCTCGGCGGACGCGGACCGCACCGCCGACGCGGTGCGCTCGCGCGGCGGCACCGTCGGCGTCGGCCCGCTGGACATCGCCGAAACCGGGCGGCTGGCGATCGGCTCCGACCCCTCGGGGGCCGTCTTCGGCATCTGGCAGGCGTCCGCGCACCTGGGCCAGGCCGTCACCGGGGTACCCGGCGCGCCCGCCTGGAACGAGCTGACGACCTTCGAGTCGGAGCGCGTGGCCAAGTTCTACGCGACGGTGTTCGGCCACACCGTGCAGCCCGAGGTCTCCACCGACCTCGACCACGTGACCCTGAGCGTGGCGGGCCGGCCCGTGGCGGGGATCCACGGCGTGGGCAACGGCCTCCCGAGGGGCCGCGGACCGCACTGGACGACGTACTTCACCGCCTCCGACGTCGACGACACGGTGGACCACGTCCTGCACCTGGGCGGCCAGGTCCTCGAACGGCCCCGCGACGGCGTCCACGGCCGCACCGCGACGGTGACGGACCCGGAGGGGGCGCGGTTCGCGCTGCTGCAGGGGCCGTGACGGCCTCCGGCCTCCCGGCCGGACCGAGGGCCGCCCCCTGCCCGGCGTCGTCCGGGCAGGGTCCGGAGCCCCGCGGAGGCGTGCCGCTGTCGCCGTTCCCCTTCCGCGGAACGGCGCGTGTCCGCCCGGCGCCAGCCGCGAGCCCGGCGCCCTCGCCCCCACGCGGCGCGATCCGGGAGGGAGTTCACCGCCGGGGCCGGGACGGGAGCGCGCACCGCGCCCGGACCGTCCTGCCCGGGCCGTCCGGGCGTCGACGGAGTGCGCCGAAGGGGTGCCGGGAGCGCTCTGAACGACGCTGAGTCCTCGACCACCGCATCCGGCCCCGCTCGGCCCAAGAGCAGCTGCAGCGGAACCGAGGGCAGTCGGTGGGTGGGGGTGCCGCCGGTTCGGCTGCTGTGCACGTCCGCGACGCGAAGGGCGTCGCCTGACCCGTCGTCACGGTCTCGCGTGAGGCATGGGCGGGTTCCGCCGGAACGGCCTCGCCGGAGCGGCACGTCCGACGCTCGTACGGCCGTGGGAGCGCCGGCCTCGGTCCCGGTCGGCAGGGCTCCCACGTCCAGTCCTCCGGGATCCCCCTCCCGGACCCGTTCGCCGGCGAAGCGCTCTCCCGGCTGCCTCCCTCCCCACAGCGGCCTCGGCCGGGAGCACCGCGGGCGGTGGCAGGGGCGGGCCCGGGGTGTCACGGTGAAGGGGCACGCCAGCGGCGTGAACCGCGCACGGTCCGCCCCGGACCGCCCGACAACGTACGGAGCAACGCATGATCGTCACCATCGCCGGTGCCGGGAACATGGCCCGGGGCATCGGCACCCGGACGCTGGCCGGCGGCCACACCCTGCGGTTGTACGACCGCACGCGGGCCAAGGCGGACGAGCTGGCCGCGTCGCTGGGGCAGGCGGCCTCCGGAGCGGACGTCGCGGCGGTGGACGAGGGCGCGGTGGCCGGTTCCGACGTCGTGGTGCTCGCCCTGCCCTTCCCGGCCGGACGCGAGGTGGCCGCCGCGTGGGCCGGGGCTCTGGAGGGGAAGGCCGTCGTCGACATCTCCAACCCGGTGGACTTCTCCACCTTCGACTCGCTCGTCGTGGAACCCGGTACCTCGGCCGCCGAGCAGATCGCCGCCGCCGCGCCGGGGGCCCGGGTGGTCAAGGCC
Source organism: Streptomyces prasinopilosus (assembly GCF_001419695.1). Lineage (GTDB taxonomy): Bacteria > Actinomycetota > Actinomycetes > Streptomycetales > Streptomycetaceae > Streptomyces > Streptomyces prasinopilosus. The sequence continues at coordinate 724 of NZ_LIRG01000104.1, read as the reverse complement.
TTCAACACCACCTTCGCGGGGCCGCTCGTCACCGGTGAGGTGGCCGGCCGGCCGCTGGACGTGTTCGTCGCGGGGGACGACGAGGCCGCGAAGCGGACCGTCTCGGAGCTCGTCTCCTCGGCGGGGCTGCGTCCCCTGGACGTGGGCCCGTTGCGCCGGGCACGCGAACTGGAGGGCTTCCAGTTCCTGCACATGGCGTCCCAGGAACGGCTCGGCCTGAACTGGTCGAGCGGCATCGCGATCCTGCCGTGACGGACCGAGCGGGGTCGGGCGGGAGCGACCGGCCCGGCCGCGGGACGGTGGTCCGCGCCCCCTGTGCGCCGAGGCCGTGGCGGACCCGCGCCGCGCGGGCGCGGGTCTTCGGGTACGCCGGTGCCCGGTCCCCTCGCGGCCGGCCGGCAGTGCCGGGTCACCGGTCGGGGCCCGGTCCGCGGCGAAGGTGCGCGGAACCGGGCCCCGTCCCGAGGCTCACTTGTTCAGGTGCGCCCAGAACTCGTCGAAGGACAGGAGCTTGTCGCCGTCCAGGTCGCGGGACCTGATGACGGCCTCCGCCACCGAGTCGGTGACGTTCCAGTCGCCGCCCTGGGCCAGTGCGGTCTTGAACTCGGCGGCGGTGATGAACCCGTCCCCGTCCGCGTCGATCCGCTCGAACTGCTTGCGCGCTTCCTCGATGTCGGCCACCGGTCCGCCCCTTTGGTCTCGTGCTCCGCAGGACTCCCGGGAG
>NZ_LIRG01001039.1 GCF_001419695.1 Streptomyces prasinopilosus | reverse complement strand
ACCCGTCCGACGCGTCCGCGACACCGTGCGCGGACGCGTCGGACGGGTCATGGGGCACGTGGGCCCGTACGTCCAGCTCCGTCCGCTCGCCGGGGGACGCGAATGGGACGCCGACCCGCTCCACGTGCGCCCCCTCACCCCGCGCGAGCTGCTGAGCGCCCTCGTCGCGGAGGCGAACGCCCGCAGCCGGCAGTTCGGGTGACGGTGCCCGCGGGCCCGCCCGTCCGCCGGGTCCCGCCGTGCGACCGGCCGGCGGGGCCGCGCGGGCGGGGTGCCGCGGGAATCCCGGCCATTCCCCGCCCTTTCCCCGTCCTTTCCCGAAGACGGTCCGCGGGCCGCATCGCCAGGCGCGGAACACTGACGTACCTTCAGTACGTGAAGGACGGAGTGAGGGGATGACACAAGGGATTCGGGCACAACAGCGGGAGCAGACCCGGCAGGCGCTGGTGCGGGAGAGCAGGCGCCTGTTCTCCACGCTGGGCTACGGCTCCGTGGGTCTGTCGGAGATCGTCCACGCGGCGGGGGTCACCAAGGGCGCGCTCTACCACCACTTCTCCAGCAAGGCGGATCTGTTCCGGGCCGTGCTGGAGCAGGTGCAGCAGGAGGTGGCCGAGCGGATCGCCGAGACGGCGGACGCCCGGGAGGACACCTGGGAGCAGCTCGTGTCGGGGTGCCGGGCCTTCCTCACCGTGTCCACCGATCCGACGATCCAGCGCATCATGCTCGTCGACGGCCCCGCGGTCCTCGGCTGGAGCGAGTGGCGGGCGATGAACGAGACGACCTCCGGCCGGCACCTGGCGCAGGTGCTCGGGGACCTGATCGACGAGGGCGTGTTCGCCGCGCAGCGGGTCGAGCCGCTCACCCATCTGCTGTCGGGCGCGATGAACGAGGCGGCCCTCTGGCTGGCCACGTCGACGGACCCCCGGAATCCGGACGACGTCCAGGACGCGCTGGTGTCGATGCTGGAGTCCCTGCGGGTCGTGTGACACACGGGAGGAGGCGCTCCGCCGGCCGGCGGGGCGCCTCCTCCCGGGCAAGGGCGGGCGGGGCCGGCCGCCCCCCTCGGCCCGCCCGGAGGGAGCGGCCGGCGTCAGCCCGCCCGGAGGGAGCGGCCGGCGCTGCGCGCGCAGGAGTAGCAGCCTCCCTGGCCACGGCGGATGTTGTTGAGCGCGGGGGCGCCGATGTGGCCGCACATCATGCAGCGGCACATCCACCGGTCGCGCACCCGGCCGGGGAACGGTTCCAGCGGTTCCATGCCGATCGCGCGCATCTCCGCCTCGGCCGTCTCCCGGTCCACCGGTGCCCGTCCCGCGCAGGCGCGGCAGCCGCCCTTGCCCGCGCGGATCCCGAAGAGCCTCGGCTGGACGATCCGGCCGCAGGCGACGTGCCGGCAGGTCCAGCGGGCCCTGGCCCCCGGGTACGGTTCGAGCGGTTCGAAGCCCGCGGCGCGCATGTCCGCCTCGGCCTGTGCCCGGCCGGCGGCCCGTCGCCGTTCCCCGGCCGCGATGCGGCCGCAGTGGCGGCACCCCCCGCTCGCGCCGATGCGCACCGAGGTGAAGGTGGGCGCCACGAGGTGCCCGCTGCGGGCGCACCGGCTGTTCCAGGGCACGTTCGCCCCGGGGTAGGGATCCATCGGTTCGAGTCCGGCGGTTCGCATGACCGCGACGGCCACGTCGGGGTCGATTCTTCCGGGCATGACTGCATTCCCCCTCTGACTGCCCTTCACTGGCGTGGACGGCCGGCCCCTGTCCGATCCCGCTTCGATCGGTTCCGGCCGGCCCGCGATGTCACGTGGCCGTCGAGTGGTCAATTCGACGGGATGACGTGAATCGTCGTTCCGTTCGGGTCCGTGACGACCAGGTCACCTCCTTCCGTCTCCGCCGCTCCCGCGCCGCCGCGCCCCCGTGCTCCGGTCCCCTCCAGGCAGGCCGCGATGCGTTCCAGCTCCCGTCTTCCGCCCATCGCCTCGAGCGTGAGGCGGCCCGTGCGCACGGGTCGCCTCACGCTCGAGGCGAT
>NZ_LIRG01001038.1 GCF_001419695.1 Streptomyces prasinopilosus | reverse complement strand
TGCGCCGACGCTCCGGCGGGGAGGGCCCCTCGGCCGCCGGCCGGATCCCCGTGCGGCACCGGACGGCGCCGGGCGGCGTTCGCGCCGCCGACGCTCGTGCAGGCGGGTGTGGGGTGGGGTGTGAACGGCGTGGGCGGTTCCGCGCCGCCCGGGAGCGCGGCCTCGCCGCGTGGCAGCGGGTGCGGCGTCCCGTGCCTCCTGCCGTGGCCGACGCGAGTGTGACGGGTGCGGGTCGCCGGCCTCCTGCCGTACCCGACCGGACCGGGCACGGATCGTCGGGTACGGCAGGGTGGACCGCTCCTAGCGTGGGGGGACGAAAGGTAAGGGAAGGAGGCCGGGGTGCTGGAGAGGCTGAACCAGGCCATGGAGCACATCGAGCGCCACCTCGACCGGCGGCTCGAGGTGGCCGACCTGGCGCGGATCACGGCGACGTCGGAGTACCACTTCCGGCGGTTGTTCTCCGCGCTGGCGGGAATGCCGCTGTCGGAGTACGTCCGGCGCAGGCGGCTCACGGTGGCCGGCGCCGAGGTGCTGGCCGGGGACCGGACGCTGCTGGAGATCGCGGTGCGGTACGGCTACACGTCCGGGGAGGCGTTCGCGCGGGCGTTCCGCGTCATGCACGGCGTCGGCCCCGGCGAGGCCAGGCGTTCCGGTGCGAGTCTGTGCTCCCAGCAACGGCTGTCCTTCCGCCTCACCGTCGAAGGGAACAGCGGCATGCGGTACAGGATCGTGGAGAAGGACGAGTTCCGTGTGGTCGGCAGGAAGGCGCGCGTCCCCCTCGTGCACGAGGGGGTGAACCCCGCCATCGCCGACTTCATCCGGGGCATCGGGGAGGAGACGTTGCGGCGCATGCGGGACCTGTCCGACCAGGAGCCGCGGGGGATCGTGGGGGTGAGCGGGAACCTCGACCCGAGCCGGGCCGAGGGGACCGAACTCGACTACCACCACGGGGTGGTGACCCGGGCCGCCGTGCCGGAGGACATGGACGCGCTCACCGTGCCGGCCGGGACGTGGGCCGTCTTCGAGAGCTCGGGGCCGTTCCCGCAGGCACTGCAGTACCTCTGGCGGGACGTGTTCACGCAGTGGTTCCCGTCCCATCCGTACCGGAGCCGGCCGGGGCCGGAGATCCTGCGGACCCGGCTGTCGCAGGACGCCGCGCGGGCGGACGCGGAGTTGTGGATCCCCGTGGAGCTGGAGCGGGCGGCGGTCTGAACGACGGCGTGCGGCGGGGACGGCGACCGTGCGGGCGTGGCCGAGGACAGGGCGGGGCCTCCGGCGGTCGCGGCTCCTCGGCGGGGGTCTTCTCGGTGGGTTCTTCTCGATGGGATCTTCTCTGCGGGGATCTCCTCGGTGGCGGGCCGGTCGTCGTTCGTCGCCGCCCTCCAGGAGGGACCCACCCCCGGGAAACCGTGAGCACATCCGCCCTCACTGTCCAGATGTCACTCATCTGAGCGCCTGAGGGACACTTCCCCGCCAACTGCTCACGGTTTTCGGCAAGGGTGCCGCCATGACCCCTCCCTTCAGCCCCGGCCCCGACCCCCACGGCACGGGACAGGTGATCAGCACCGTACGCA
>NZ_LIRG01001037.1 GCF_001419695.1 Streptomyces prasinopilosus | reverse complement strand
GCCGGACGTTCCCCCGGGTCAGTACGCCCCAAATCCGCCGGCTACGGCGAGGAGTCCGAAGAACACTCCGAGGGCAATCTGCGCGTTGAAGTGCAGGCGCTCGCGAGGATTCATGAAGGGGCCTCCGGCTCGCCGGTACTCAATCTCGGCAGCTTCCTGCCCGTACTTGGCAGCCGCGGGCATGCGGCTGTCGCGCCACTTACGGGCGTTGCGCTGCCATGTGAGCCAGGCCAGTGCCAGGTGCGCCACCCCGACGATTCCGAAGATGACGGTGAACGTGTCGTGCGCGGCAGACGACATGTGGGGTTCCCTCCCAGGTTCGTTTCACAGTGTAGGGCGAGTGCCGTGGTGCGGTCAGGCTGCGCCGAACAGCCGCCGGGGCACGTCGCCTCCGGTGCGCTCTTGGCGTTTGCGGGCGATGGCTGCCCGCCGGATCGTCTCGGCGGGGTCGTCCTGGCCGGTGGTGAGCCGGTCGACCTCCCACTCGCCGTCGCGGTGTTCGCCTTCGGGCTGCCGGTGGGCGCGCATGGCGGCTTCCTGCCGGGCGAGGGCTTCGGCGACATAGGGGTTGGTGGGCTGGCGTTCGGGCCGGTGCGCGAGGGCGGCCTCCAGGGTGGCCCGGTAGCCGGGGTGTGCGGTCTCGCGGGTCTTCACCGGCGCGTCCGCGGGCTTGGCCGGCTGGGGCTCCGGGCCGGTGTCGGCGACCGTTGCGGCGCCCCGGGGGGTGAGGACGCGGATGGTGCGGACGGCGGGCCGGCCCAGGGCGGTGTTGAGGTGCTTGGCGAGCTGGTGCTGGAACAGGCGGACCTGGGTGGCGTAGGCGGGGGACGTCGGCCGGAGTTCGAGGATGCCGCGTTCGGGGTCGTAGGCGACGGGCTGGACGGTGGTGGCGAGTTCGGTGGGGGCGATGGTGGGCCACTGGTCGATGAGGTTGCCGCCGTCGAGTCCGGTGTCCCAGCCCTGTTCGGCGGTGAGGCGTCCGAGGATGCTGGCGAGGCCTTGGGGGTCGCGTCCTTCCCCGCGGGCCGGGCGCTGTCTCTTATACCCATGT
>NZ_LIRG01001036.1 GCF_001419695.1 Streptomyces prasinopilosus | reverse complement strand
CAGATGGGTGGGGGTCTGCATGGAGTACTCGCTTCGTTGCGCGAACCGATACGTCGCGGAACCTACGCCTCCGCGTTCACTGGACGAGCATCTCCGCTGATGCTCTTTGTTCGGTTGTGAGGGTGACTGCCGGGGTGATGTGTGTTTTGATGTGTTGGGTTATGTTGGAACTGTGGAAAGACGGTACGGCGAAGACCGTGCGGTGAACGGCTCGAATGGAGCGTCCGGCGTGAAGAAGACCTCGACCCGGCTGGCCGACGGTCGCGAACTCATCTACTACGACCTCAGTGACGCCACCGTGCGCGACGCGGCCGACCGCCGCCCGCTGGACGCCACCGTCACGACGTCCGAGATCCGCCGCGACCCGCTGCTCGGCGACTCCGTGGCCGTCGCCTCCCACCGCCAGGGCCGCACCTACCACCCGCCGGCCGACGAATGCCCCCTGTGCCCCTCCGAGGGCGACCGGCTCAGCGAGATCCCGGACTCCTCGTACGACGTCGTGGTCTTCGAGAACCGCTTCCCCTCCCTGGCCGGCGACTCCGGCCGCTGCGAGGTCGTCTGCTTCACCTCCGACCACAACGCCTCCTTCGGCTCCCTGAGCGAGGAACAGGCGCGCCTGGTGCTGGACGCGTGGACGGACAGGACGTCGGAGCTGTCCCATCTGTCCTCCGTTGAACAGGTGTTCTGTTTCGAGAACCGGGGGGCAGAGATCGGCGTCACCCTCCAGCACCCGCACGGGCAGATCTACGCTTACCCCTTCACCACCCCCCGGACCTCCCTGATGCTCCGCCAAGTGGCCGCACACAAGGAGGCGACCGGGGGAGCGAACCTGTTCGACACCGTCCTGGCGGAGGAACGGGCCGGGGAGCGGGTCGTCCTGGAGAGCGACCACTGGTTCGCCCACGTGCCGTACGCCGCGCACTGGCCCTACGAGGTCCACCTGTACCCCCGGCGCCGGGTGCCCGACCTGCTCGGGCTCGACGAGGCGGCACGCGCGGAGTTCCCCGCGGTCTACCTGGAACTGCTGCGGCGGTTCGACCGGATCTTCGGCGAGGGCGAGCCCCCGACCCCGTACATCGCGGCCTGGCACCAGGCCCCGTTCGGCGCGCTGGAGGAGTTCGACGGCGTCACGCGCGACGACTTCGCGCTCCACCTCGAGCTTTTCACCATCCGCCGCACGTCCGGCAAGCTGAAGTTCCTCGCGGGTTCCGAGTCCGGCATGAACGTGTTCATCAACGACGTGCCGCCGGAGCGCGCGGCCGAG
>NZ_LIRG01001035.1 GCF_001419695.1 Streptomyces prasinopilosus | reverse complement strand
CGCCCGGGTCTCACCCGCGCCGGTCGGCGACCGCCCACGACGCCAGGGCCACGGCACCCGCCGCACCGAACACGGCCGGCCAGGCGCCGACCCTCTTCGCCAGGGGGTGCGACCCGGCGAACGCGGCGACGTACGCGACCGACAGCGCCCCGGCGGCCTTCCCGCCGGCCCGCTCCCGCCACTCCCGCGCCGCGGCCGTGCCCGCCGCGGCGAGGACGACCCCGCCCAGCGGCCGCCGTCGGGTCCAGCGGGCCACCCCGTACCCGCCGACGAGGCCGCTCGCGGCCAGTACCGAGCCGGGAACCTTCACCATGTCCTGCGCCTCCTGCCACCAAGCCCGCCCCTGTCGGAGGAACGGGATTCCGCTTCCCTGGAGGCTAACCTCCGGCAGGACCCGGGCCGACACGGTCCCCTCCCGCACGGCCCTCCGCCACCGGCGCGCGCGCCCGGCCCGCCCGGAGGGCGACCCCCCACAGGCCGAGGGCGGCCACCCAGCACAGGAGGGGATACGCGGCGACCCGTTCCATGCCCCCCATGCCGAGCCCGAGGTAGTGACCGGACAGGAACAGCCCGAAGGCCAGGAGCGCGGCGGTCCCCAGCAGGCCGGCCGCCCGGCGCAGCGGGCGCGGGACCCGGTCCGCCAGGCCGGACCCCGCCAGCACGAGGCCGGCGTTGCCCGCCCCCATGAGGAGCGCGGCGCCCACGACGTGCAGGCCCGTGTGGACGTCCGTCGGGGCCAGCCCGATCAGCACGAACCCGGCGCCCCCGCCGGCCAGCAGCGTCCGGGACAGGGCGGCGACCCGCCCCCCGCGCCACAGAACACCGCCACGGGCCCCGCCGTCCCCGCCGGTCCGGCCGGTCCCGCCGGTCAACACGAGCCCGACGACGAGCAGGACACCCAGCACGATGAACGACCCGTTCATCAGCCCGTGTCCGGGGGAGCAGATGTACCGCGACTCGGGCCAGGTCCGCAGGCCGCAGTGCACGTTGCCGAGGTCGCTGATGTTGTTCCGGGCCCAGCTGTACGCCGGCCGCGTCCAGGCCGACTCGACGATCCCGTGGACGACGAAGAACTGCGCCACACCCGCGATCCACGCGGCGTACCCGATCCGCTCCCGCACCGGCCACCCTCCCCGACCCGCACCCTGTGTCCCGCGTCCCGTCCGGCGCTCGACGCGGTCCTCCCCCACGAGATCACGCCCGCCCCGGCCCGGGAACCCCGTCGGCC
>NZ_LIRG01001034.1 GCF_001419695.1 Streptomyces prasinopilosus | reverse complement strand
CCCTCCGTCCCCGCCCCGAGTCACACCACGGACGACCCCCACGGCAAGGAGTCCTGATGCGCCTCTTCGACCCCCACATCCACATGACGTCGCGGACCACCGACGACTACGAGGCCATGTACCGGGCGGGCGTCCGCGCCGTCGTCGAACCCGCCTTCTGGCTCGGCCAGCCCCGCACCTCGCCGGCCTCCTTCACCGACTACTTCGACTCCCTCCTCGGCTGGGAACCCTTCCGCGCCGCCCAGTACGGCATCGCCCACCACTGCACCCTCGCCCTCAACCCCAAGGAGGCGAACGACCCGCGCTGCACCCCCGTCCTCGACCTGCTGCCCCGGTATCTCGTCAAGGACAACGTCGTGGCCGTCGGCGAGATCGGCTACGACTCCATGACGCCCGCCGAGGACACCGCGCTCGCCGCCCAGCTCCAGCTGGCCGCCGACCACGGCCTGCCCGCCCTGGTGCACACACCGCACCGCGACAAACTCGCCGGACTGCGCCGCACCCTCGACGTCGTCCGGGAGTCCGCGCTGCCCATGGACCGCGTCCTGGTCGACCACCTCAACGAGACCACCGTCAAGGAGGCCAAGGACAGCGGGTGCTGGCTCGGCTTCTCCGTCTATCCCGACACCAAGATGGACGAGGAACGGATGGTCGCGATCCTGCGCTCCCACGGCCCCGAACGGGTCCTGGTGAACTCCGCCGCCGACTGGGGGAGGAGCGACCCGCTCAAGACCCGCAAGGTCGCCGACCTGATGCTCGCCGAAGGCTTCACCGAGGACGACGTCGACCGGGTCCTGTGGCGCAACCCCGTCGCCTTCTACGGCCTCAGCGGTCGGCTCACCCTCGACGTCACCGCCCCCGAGGCCACCCACGAGGGCAACTCCATCCAGCGCGGCGTCCCGAAGGACGAGTCCCCGCGGACGGCCGGCGTCACCGCCGCGGAGGCGTGAGCCATGCGCTTCCGCCACCCCGACGGGTCCACCGTCCACCTCGCCTACTGCACCAACGTGCACCCCGCCGAGACCCTCGACGGTGTCCTCGCCCAGCTGCGCGACCACTGCGAACCCGTCCGCCGCCGGCTCGGCCGCGACCGGCTCGGCATCGGCCTGTGGCTCGCCAAGGACGCCGCCCGCGCCCTGGTCACCGACCCGTCCGCCCTGCGCGGACTGCGCTGGGAACTCGACCGGCGCGGCCTCGAGGTCGTCACCCTCAACGGCTTCCCCTACGAGGGATTCGGCGCCGAGGAGGTCAAGTACCGCGTCTACACACCGGACTGGGCCGACCCCGAACGCCTGGAGTACACCACCTCCCTGGCCCGCCTCCTCGCCGGACTGCTCCCCGACGACGTGTCCGAGGGCAGCATCTCCACCCTGCCGCTGGCCTGGCGCACCGCCCACGGCCCGGAACGCGCCGAAGCCTCCCGCGCCGCGCTGCGCACCCTCGCCGAACGCCTCGACGCGCTCCAGGAGCTGACCGGGCGCTCCCTGCGCATCGCCCTGGAACCGGAACCCGGCTGCGTCGTCGAAACCACCCGCGACGCCATCGGCCCGCTCACCGCGGTCGGCCACGACCGCATCGGCGTCTGCGTCGACACCTGCCACCTCGCCACCTCCTTCGAGGACCCGCACACCGCCCTGGACGACCTCGTCCGGGCCGGCGTCCCCGTGGTCAAGTCCCAGCTCTCCGCCGCCCTGCACGCCGAACACCCCCATCTGCCCGAGGTCCGCGAAGCCCTGCGCGCCTTCGCCGAACCCCGCTTCCTGCACCAGACCCGCACGTCCACCGCCGCCGGACTGCGCGGCACCGACGACCTCGGCGAGGCCCTGGCCGGCGACACCCTGCCCGACGGGGCGCCCTGGCGCGCCCACTTCCACGTCCCGCTGCACGCGGCCCCCGCCGCACCCCTCACCTCCACGCTGCCCGTACTGAAGTCCGCCCTGACCCGGCTCGTCGGCGGCCCGCACCCCCTCACCCGCCACCTCGAGGTCGAGACCTACACCTGGCAGGCCCTCCCGCCCGAGCTGCGGCCCAAGGGCCGCGCCCAGCTCGCCGACGGCATCGCCGCCGAACTCACCCTCGCCCGCGACCTGCTGACGGACCTAGGCCTGAAGGAACTCCCATGACCCCGGACCCCGCGGCGGACCGCACGACGGAGCCCGCCACGCACCCCGCGACGGAGCCCGTGACGGACCGCACCGCGGAACCCGTCGCGGAACCCACGGCCGCCGGCCCCACCCCCCTCCTCGTCCTTG
>NZ_LIRG01001033.1 GCF_001419695.1 Streptomyces prasinopilosus | reverse complement strand
TCGCCGCCGAACTCGCCGACGACCCCAGCGCCACCGGACAGGAAGGCGCCGCCCGCTGCCGCGCCGCCCTGCCCCACGAAGACGCCAAGGCCCGCGCCTGGGACGCCCTCTTCCACACCGACGACCTGTCCAACTACCTGTTCACCGCCACCGCCCAGGGCTTCTGGCAACCCGAACAGGCCGACCTCCTGCGCCCCTACGTCGCCCGCTACTACAAGGACGCCGTCGCCCTCGCCGCCCGCCGCGGCCCCGCCATCGCCGAAGCCGCCGGCCACTGGGCCTTCCCCGTCCACGCCGTCGACCCCGAGACCCTCCGCCTCGGCCAGAAATGCCTCCGCAAGGCCGATCCGACCCCGGCCCTGCGCCGCAAACTCGTCGACCAGCTCGACGACCTCGCCCGCGCACTCCGCATACAGCAGCAGGCGTAAAGAACGACAGGCGTAAAGAACGGCAGGCGTAAAGAACGGCAGGCGTGAAAAGGCAGGCGTGAACCGGCGGGCCCACCGCACGACCGGGAGTGCCGCACCACCCCGCGGCACCCCGGCGCGAAAGCCGCAGCCGACCTTCCGGTGTGCTCATCGGAGCGCAAGGCCGCACAGTTCAACACTTGTCCATAAGCATTCATACCCAGTCCGACGAATGGACACATGTGACCTAATCCCTACCCGTCGGTAAGCCCTAGGCTCGGAACCATGCGCCGAGCAAAAATCGTCTGCACCCTGGGACCCGCCACCCACACGTACGACCAGATCAAAGAACTGGTCGACGCCGGAATGGACGTCGCCCGCTTCAACCTCAGCCACGGCAGCCACGCCGAACACGAGGAGCGCTACCACCGGGTCCGCAAAGCCGCCGACGAAACCGGCCGCAGCGTCGGCGTCCTCGCCGACCTCCAAGGCCCGAAAATCAGACTCGGCCACTTCACCGAAGGCCCCGTACTCCTCGAACGCGGCGACACCTTCACCATCTCCGTCGAAGAAGGCGTCCAAGGCGACCGCCACACCTGCGGCACCACCCACGCCGGCCTCACCGACGACGTCACCCCCGGCGAACGCATCCTCGTCGACGACGGCAAGGTCACCCTCCAGGTCACCGCCGTCGACG
>NZ_LIRG01001032.1 GCF_001419695.1 Streptomyces prasinopilosus | reverse complement strand
GTCCCACCCGCTTCACGCGCCCCCTCGGACCCCCTGACCCGGACCGTCTCCGCCGCCACGCACCTCACACGTTCTCACCCCCTCGTCCCGGCACTCATCACGTTCCCGGAGGGAATCCGTTGCCGAGCAAGTCGTCCGCGCGTCTCGCCGCGCTCACCGTCGCCGCCGTGTGCGCGGCGTCCACGATCACCCTCACCTCGCCCGCGCACGCCCGGTCCGTGCGCATCCACGACATCCAGGGCGACACCCGGATGTCGCCGTACGCCGGGCAGCAGGTCGCCGATGTGGCCGGAATCGTCACCGGCGTCCGGACCTACGGCTCGTCCCGGGGGTTCTGGATCCAGGATCCGGAGCCGGACGCCGACCCGGCCACCAGTGAGGGCGTCTTCGTCCACACCGGCTCGACCCCGCAGGGGGTCGCCGTCGGCGACGCCGTCAAGGTGTCCGGCACGGTGTCGGAGTACGTTCCCGGCGGTACGTCCTCCGGCAACCAGGCGCTGACGGAGATCACCCGCCCCGCGTTCACCGTCGTCTCCGGCGGCAACCCGGTCCCGGCCGCCACCGGGATCGACGCCGGGTCCGTCCCCGCCGCTTACACCCCGGCCGGGGACCCCGCGGCGAACGGCTCGGTCAACGCCCTGCCGCTGCGTCCCGACCGCTACGCCCTGGACTTCTACGAGTCCCTGGAGGGCATGAACGTCCAGGTCTCCGACACCAGGGTGGTCGGCGCCACCGACCCGTACACCGAGCTGTGGGTCACGGTGAAGCCGGGGGAGAACCGCAACCACCGCGGCGGCACGGTCTACGGCTCCTACGGGGCCCAGAACACCGGCCGTCTGCAGATCCAGTCCCTGGGCCGGGCCGCGGACTTCCCCGACGCGAACGTCGGCGACACCCTCGCCGGTGCCACCACGGGCCCGCTGGACTTCAACCAGTACGGCGGCTACACGCTGGTGGCGCGCGAACTCGGCACGCTGGAGAGCGGGAACCTGCGGCGCGAGTCGACGCGCGCACAGCGTTCCGGCGAACTGGCGGTCGCCACGTACAACGTGGAGAACCTGGATCCGTCCGACGGCACGTTCGCCGCGCACGCCGAGGCGATCGTGGGCAACCTGAAGTCGCCGGACATCGTGTCCCTGGAGGAGATCCAGGACAACAACGGCGCCACCGACGACGGCACGGTCGCCGCCGACCGGACGGTGGCCGCCCTGATCGACGCGATCGTCGCGGCGGGCGGCCCGCGCTACGACTGGCGCGGGATCGACCCGGCCGACAAGGCCGACGGCGGGGAGCCGGGCGGCAACATCCGCCAGGTGTTCCTCTTCGACCCGGAGCGGGTCTCCTTCACCGACCGGGCGGGCGGCGACGCCACGACGGCCACCGGGGTCACCAAGGTGCGCGGCAGGGCGGCCCTGACGGTCTCCCCCGGCCGCGTCGCCCCCGGGTCCGAGGCGTTCGAGGGCAGCCGCAAGCCGCTGGCCGGCGAGTTCGTCTTCCGGGGCCGCACGGTCGTCGTGGTCGCCAACCACTTCGCCTCCAAGGGCGGCGACCAGTCCCTGACGTCTCAGTACCAGCCGCCGTCGCGCGTCTCGGAGACGCAGCGCCACCTCCAGGCGAAGGAGGTGCACGACTTCACCGCGAGGATCCTCGCGGTCCAGAAGAACGCGGCGGTCGTCGTCCTCGGCGACATCAACGACTTCGAGTTCTCCACGACCACGAAGATCCTCGAGGGCCGGGGCACGCTCTGGTCGGCGGTCAAGTCGCTGCCGCGGAGCGAGCGTTACTCGTACGTGTACCAGGGCAACAGCCAGGTCCTGGACCAGATCCTGATCAGCCCGTCGATCCGCCGCGGCGGGGCGTTCACGTACGACAGCGTGCACCTCAACGCCGAGTTCCACGACCAGATCAGCGACCACGACCCGCAGGTCCTGCGTTTCCGCCCGTAGGACGCGCACCCGCGCCG
>NZ_LIRG01001031.1 GCF_001419695.1 Streptomyces prasinopilosus | reverse complement strand
CCCCCTCCCCCGCCCCACGCTGTCCTTCGGCGGAGGCCGGCACTACTGCCTGGGCGTCTGGCTGGCCCGCCTGGAACTGACCCTGGCCCTGAACCGGCTGGCCGTCGCCCTCCCCCGTCTCAGGCTGGCGGAGCCACCCGAGGAGGTCGTCTGGCGCCTCGGCGGCACCTCCCGCAGCCCCGCACGTCTACTGGTGACCTGGTAGCCCCGCGACATGCCCGAGCCCCGGCCCTGACGTGCGACGGAACCGCGCACGATGCCCCGACCGGATGCCCGTCCCCGGGCGCGCGGCGGGCCCCGGCGGCCGCTCACGGATGTCCCGCGGCCTCCTCGCGGACCGCTCCCAGCCGCGCCTGCTCCTCCTCGACGATCCGGCGGGCCATCGCCGTGTCCGAGACGTCGACCGCGTCCGGCGTCGACTCGGCGACCGCGCTGCGCCGTGCGTACGCGTCGAACAGGCGGGTCTTGTTCCTCAGCATCTCCACCATCCGCTCGTCCACCCCCCGGGTGGTGAGCAGCCGGTGCACCCGGACCGGGCGCACCTGCCCCATGCGGTGGGCCCGCGCCACCGCCTGGTGTTCGACGGTCGGCTTGATCTGGGGCTCACAGATGATCACGACGGACGCGGCCTGCAGGTTGAGCCCCACCCCCACCGCCTCGATCTGCGCCACCAGCACCGCGTGGCCCGGCACGGCGGCGAACCCGTCCACCACCTGCTGACGGCGCGCGGGCGGCACGCTTCCCGAAAGCGGACCGAACACCCGGCCGCCGGCATCGCCCCGCGCGTCGTCCAGCGTGTCCTTCACCGCCGCGAGGACGTCCCTGAAGGCGGAGAACACCACCACCTTCAACCCGTTCTCGGCGGCGTCCCCGACGATCTCGCGCAGCCGGTCCAGCTTGGCCGACTTCTCGGGGCGCGCGTACGCGGCTCTGCGCATCGCCATGAAGTTGCCGGCGCGCACGGCCTCGCGGTAGGCGTCCTCGTCCGACGCGCTCAGCTCCTCCCACTCGTCCGTCTGCTGGAGCGCGGGCAGTTCGGTCAGGACGTCCTGCTGGTTGCGGCGCAGGTAGACCGGGGCGACGGCCTTCCGGAAGGCCTGGGAACCCACCACTGCGTCACGGCCGTCGACGATCCCCGCCAGGTGCGGCTGGAGGATCCGCACGAGGCTGCGGAACTCGGCGACCCGGTTCTCCATGGGCGTGCCGGTCATGAAGAGGACGCGTTCGCAGCGCCCGGCCCATTCCGTCACGGCCCGGGAACGGCGCGTCTTCGGATTCTTCACGTAGTGCGCCTCGTCCACGACCAGCATCCCCAGCTCGCCGCCTCCGGGGGCCGGGAAACCGCGCAGGGCGTCGAAGGTGGTCACCCCCACACCGCCCCGGCCCTTCCAGTCGGCGAACGCCTCCTGCCGGTCCGGGCCGTGAAGGGGCATCACGCGCAGCTTGCTGCGGGCCTCGATCTCGCGGGTCCAGTTGATCAGGACGCCGGCCGGACAGACGACCATGAAGTGGCTCTGCCCCTCGGCGGCGAGATGGGCCAGGACGGCGATGGCCTGGATGGTCTTGCCGAGCCCCATCTCGTCACCGAGGATCACCCTGCGCTGCGCCAGGGCGAAGCGCGCCCCGAAGGCCTGGTAGCCGCGCAGCGACACCCGCCGGTGAGTGGCGTCGAGTGCCTGGCCGCGGACCCGCTCGGCGACTTCCCCGGGCAGGAAGCCCTGGGCGGCGGCGGTGTCGGGGCTGCGGCCGGAGATCTCCGCGAGCAGGCTGTAGTACTCGGCGGAACGCAGCTCGAAGTCGACCCAGGCGGCGGCCTCGGTCGGGGTACCGCGCAGCAGGTCCACCGAGGCCTGGGCGAACAGCTCCGGCACCCCGTCCCGCACCGCTTCCCCGGTCAGCCCGCGCACCTCGGCCACGGCCTCCAGCGCCCGGGCCCGCCCGTCCCGCCCCGCCAGCAGCATCCGCAGCCGCCCGGCGGCCGGGTCGGTCCGCTGCTGGCCGAGGCCGAGCCGGCCGCCGGGCGGCTGCGGATGCTGCTGGCGGGGCGGGACGGGCGGGCCCGGGCGCTGGAGGCCGTGGCCGAGGTGCGCGGGCTGACCGGGGAAGCGGTGCGGGACGGGGTGCCGGAGCTGGTCGCCCAGGCCTCGGCGGACCTG
>NZ_LIRG01001030.1 GCF_001419695.1 Streptomyces prasinopilosus | reverse complement strand
CCCCTGGATCGTCGGCACCGGTCCGGACGCGGGCGTCGTCTGGAACAACGTCGTCATCGGCGCCCTGACCCTGCTGCTCGGCGTCATGTGCGTCGCCACGGCGTCCAGGGGCACCTCGAGGACCTGACGCGTCCCGGGAAGGACCCTCGCGCACAGGCCGGCCCGCGGCCCCCGTGGACCGGCCTTCCCCTGTCCGGACCGGGAAGGGCCGGGTCACGGGGGGCCGCTCCGGCCGGCCGCGGGCACACGCACCGCGGCGGGGGGCCGTGCGGTCCGCGGCTACGGAACGTACACGTACGGGGTCGTCGTGGTGAGGGGGACGAATCCGAGGCGTTCCAGGATCGGGCGGCTCCCGCCGGAGGCGTCGACCTGGAGGTAGCGGTACCCGCGCCCGGCGGCGACCCGCGCACGGTGGGCCACCAGCGCGCGGTAGAGACCCCTGCCCCTCCAGGCGTCGACGGTGCCCCCGCCCCAGAGACCGGCGAACCGGGTGCCGGGCACGAGCTCCATCCGGGCCGCGCTCACCGGCTCCCCGCCGGCCAGGGCCACCACGGCGACCACGGTCCCGGGCGCCGCGGCGAGCCGGTCGAGCAGGCGGTGCCGCAGCCAGGAGGCGTCGCCCCGGAACGCCTTCTCGTGCACGTCGACCACCAGGTCGACGCCCGCCCGGTCGGTGACGGGTGCGATCCGGACGCCCTCGGGGAGTTCGGCGCCCAGGCGCAGCCCGGAAATCTCGCCGATCATCAGCGTCTCCTCGGGTCCGGGCGTGAACCCCGCCGCCACGAGCCGCTGCCCGAGGTCCACGGGCAGGTCATGGCCGTACAGCTTCCACTCGAACGTGCGGTCCAGTCCGGTGAAGTACGCGATCTGCGCGGCGATCGCCCCGTCCGCGTCCGTCCCGCGCGGGTCCGGGCCGCCCTCGTCCCGCTCCCCCGTCCCCGCCGTCCCGTTCAGGCCGGACCAGAGGACGCCGTTCCAGCCGTGCCGCGGGGCGGTCTGGCGCACCACCGGGCCGACGCGTTCGACGCGGGCGCCGGGACCGTCCGGCCGCGCGCCTTCGCGCAGCTCACGGTCGAACAGAGCGAGTGTCGCGGAGGGATCCATACGGCACACCCCAGCACGGACCCGCCCGGCCGGGCAACGGGATTCGGCGTCGCGTCCGCCCGGCCCCCCGCATAGGGTGGCCGTCGGTCCGCCCCCGGAAGAGAGGTCTCGCTCCCATGGCCGTGAAGGACACCGAACTGCCGCATCTGCGTCGCTGCGTGGAGCTGGCCGCCGAGGCGCTGGAGGCCGGGGACGAGCCGTTCGGTTCGGTCCTGGTGGGCGGTGACGGCACCGTGCTCGCCGAGGACCACAACCGGGTGGCCTCCGGGGATCGCACCCGGCACCCCGAGTTCGAGCTGGCGCGCTGGGCGGCGGCCCGGATGACGCCCGCCGAGCGGGCCGCCGCCACCGTGTACACCTCCGGTGAGCACTGCCCGATGTGCGCCGCCGCGCACGCCTGGGTGGGCCTCGGCCGGATCGTGTACGTCGCCTCCTCCGCCCAGCTGGCGTCCTGGCTCACCGAGCTGGGCGTGCCCGCGCCGCCGGTGCGGACGCTGCCCGTGCACGAGATCGCCCCCGGGGTGGCCGTGGACGGGCCCGTCCCCGCACTGGCGGAGGACGTACGGCGGTTGCACCGTAGGTTCCACCGCGCGGGCGGCTGACCCGGCGCGGTGGAACCTACGGTG
>NZ_LIRG01000103.1 GCF_001419695.1 Streptomyces prasinopilosus | reverse complement strand
AGCCGCGCAGGCCGGGGCGGTGGTCGGCGACCCCGCCGAGGACATCGCGGGGCTGGCGCTCGCCGTGGGTTCCCCGGCCGCCGTGCGCGCCGCCACCCTCGCCGGCTACGGCCCCCGCCCCTGCCTGCGCGGCTTGTGGCTGGCCCGCTGCGACGCGCTCCTGCACCTCGCCGAGGCGTTGCGCGGCGGGGCCACCGGCCGGCTGCCGCTGCTGCGCGTCCGGCTGCGCCGGGCCTGGGAGGCGATCCTGCTGGAGCGGGTGACGGACCTCGGCAGCGCGGACGACATGCCCTGAGGCCTGCCGTCCGGATCAGGTCGCAGGCGCGGGGTCCGGCACGCACCTCCGCCGCGTTGTCGTCACCCGCCGGCTCCCCCTCACGCTCGGCTGCGCCCGCGCGGGAGGAACCCCCTCGCGTCGACTCCCCCCTTCGCCTTGCGGCCGCACGCACCGGACCCCGCTCACCGGCGCCGACCAGGACCGTCGCCTCCCCGCGACCCGATCCGAACGGCAGGCCCCCGCCGCGCACCCGATCCGTGTGCCCCCGTCCGCGTGCCCCGGGCCGGTGGCGCCCCGGATCCTCAGTGCTGCAGCAGCACCGCCGCGCACTCGCCGGGAAGGTGCAGCACGCCGTCCGCGCCCGGCGCCCCGACGGGATCCCAGGCGGCGAGTACGCGCGCGTGCGGGACGCCCAGCGCGATCGCGGCCGGCTCACCGGCCAGGTTCACGGCCACCAGCACGTCCCCGCGCCGGAAGGCGAGCCAGCGCCGGTCCTCGTCGAAGACCACCTTGGTGTCGGCGAGGTCGGGGTCGGTGAGGTCCGGCTGTGCGTGACGCAGCGCGACGAGCTGCCGGTACCAGGCCAGCACGCGCGCGTGGGGTTCGCGCCGCGGCTCCGACCAGTCCAGGCAGGAGCGGTCCCGGGTGGCGGGGTCCTGCGGGTCGGGCACGTCCGCCGCGGCCCAGCCGTGCGCCGTGAACTCCCGCCGTCTGCCCTCGCGCACGGCCCGGGCGAGGTCGGCGTCGGTGTGGTCGGTGAAGAACTGCCAGGGCGTGCCCGCCGCCCACTCCTCGCCCATGAACAGCATCGGCGTGAACGGAGCGGTCAGCGTGAGGGCCGCCGCGCAGGCCAGCAGACCGGGGGAGACCAGCGCGGCCAGCCGGTCGCCCCGGGCCCGGTTGCCGATCTGGTCGTGGGTCTGGCTGTAGCCGAGGAGGCGGTGCCCGGCGATCCGCGTACGGTCCAGGGGCCGTCCGTGCCGCCGGCCGCGGAACGAGGAGTAGGTGCCGTCGTGGAAGAAGCCGCCGCGGAGCGTCTTGGCGACCGCCGCGAGCGGGGCGCGCGCGAAGTCGGCGTAGTAGCCCTGCGACTCACCGGTCAGCGCGGTGTGCAGGGCGTGGTGGAAGTCGTCGTTCCACTGGGCGTGCAGCCCGAGGCCGCCGTCCGCGCGGGAGGTGACGTACCGGGGGTCGTTGCGGTCCGACTCGGCGATCAGGAACAGCGGCCGGCCGGTGTCCGCCGACAGGGCGTCCACGGCCGCCGCCAGTTCCTCGAGGAAGGGGAGGGCGCGCGTGTCCGCCAGCGCGTGCACCGCGTCCAGGCGCAGCCCGTCGATCCGGTAGTCCCGCAGCCACGCCAGCGCGCTCTGCACGAGGTAGCTCCGCACCTCGTCCGAGCCGGGGGCGTCCAGGTTGACGGCGGCGCCCCACGGGGTGTGATGGGTGTCGGTGAAGTACGGGCCGAACCGCGGAAGGTGGTTGCCGGAGGGCCCCAGATGGTTGTGCACCACGTCGAGGACGACGCCCAGCCCCAGGGAGTGGGCCCGGTCGACGAACCGTTTCAACCCCTCGGGTCCCCCGTAGGGCTCGTGCACCGCCCACAACGAGACGCCCTCGTACCCCCATCCGTGGCGGCCGGGGAAGGGGCACACGGGCATCAGCTCCACATGGGTGACACCCAGCCCGGCGAGGTGCTCCAGCCGCTCGGCGGCGGCGTCGAACGTGCCCTCCCCCGTGTACGTGCCCACGTGCAGCTCGTACAGGACGGCGCCGGGCAGTGGACGCCCGTCCCAGGCCGCGCGCCAGGCGAACCTGTCGTGGTCGACGACGGCGCTCTGCCCGTCGGGCCCGTCCGGCTGCCGGCGCGAGCGCGGATCGGGCAGGACCGGCCCGCCGTCCAGCGCGAAGCCGTACCGGGAGCCGTCCCGCGCGTCCGCCTCGCCCCGCCACCACCCCTCCCGTTCCGGATCCCGTGCCAGAGCACGCGTGACGCCGTCGCACCGGAGCGTCACCTCGTCGGCCTGTGGTGCCCACACCTCGAACTGCACGGACGGTTCCCCTTCGTCTGCTCACCGTGATGTAGCCCGTCCATCGTGCGGCATCGGAGATCGATCCGCCGGTGAATGTTCCCTTTGCGGCGGGTGTCGCCGCCTCCGGGGGCGGGGGCGGCCGCGCGGTGCCCGTGCCGTCTCCTGGACAGCCCGGCCCGTACTGGCCGACAATCAGCAGCGTGACGTCGTCATTCGAGTTCAACACGTACCCCGCGCGGCTCTCCGACGTGGAGCGCGACAAGGCGCTGAAGGTACTGCGGGACGGCGCCGCGGTGGGGCGGCTGTCCCACGACACGTTCGTCCGGCGCATGGAGCTGGCGCTCGCGGCGCGGTCCCCCGAGGAACTCGTCCCGCTCACCGCCGACCTGCCCACCGAAGGCCGCTTCTCGCGCCTGCTGTTCGCCTCCGTGGAGTCGGTCTCCGGGTTCACGGTGCGGCTGCGCGGGGCCTGGCGGGCCGAGCGGCTGCCGAAGCTGCTGCTGCCCCACCCGGCGGCCGCCCACCCGCTGCGCATAGGACGCGACCCCGCCAACGGGCTGAGGCTGAACCACGAGACGGTCTCCCGCACGCACGCGGAACTCCACCGGCAGGGCGGCCTGTGGGTGCTGCGCGACCTCGGTTCCACCAACGGCACGACGGTGAACGGGCGTCGGGTGATCGGCGCGGCCGTCGTCCGGGAGGGCGACCAGATCGGCTTCGGGCGGATGACGTACCGGCTCACGGCGAACTGACCGTCCGCACGAGGCCGGACGGCGGTGGGACCCGCCGGCCCTGCCGCGCCCCAGGACGTGCTCGGCGGGTCGTACCGCGGGGGATCGAGAGCGCCTCTCCACCGCGGACGGGCGTGCCGCACCCCGCCGTCCGCGGCACGGCCCACCGGACGGGCCCCCAGCCCGACGTGACCGGCCGTCACGACCGCCGGTCACGGTCCGGCGGAGGCCCCGCCGGACCACCGGCTCCCCGACGCGCGGTGCGCCGGCCCTCGCGACCTCCGCGGGGCACACCGGACCCCGGCCGCACACCAGGTCGATCACCGGACGCGGGCCACGGCACCGCGTTCGAACCGGCCGGGTGCTGTCCGGGCACACCTTCCCGTTCGGGTGAGCCGGACTGGGGTTCCGCCGCCGTCGTGCCGATGCATCTGGCATGACGTACACCTCATCGAAAGCGGTACGGGGCGCCCTGCTGGCGGCCACCGCCCTCCTCGCCTGCCTCGTCCCCGCCCCCGCACAGGCCGCCCCGGACCCCCGGGACGCCGGCACCTCCGACACCTGGCTCGTCCTCGGCGTCGACCAGGGCGAGACCCGGACCGGTAGGGCCTCGGCCAGACTGCTCCTCTGCGACCCGCCCCAGGGCCACCCGCGCGCGGCCGACGCCTGCGCGGAACTCGCCGCGGCCGACGGCCGCATCACCGGCATCCCGGCCCGGGACACGCACTGCCCGATGGTCTACGCCCCGGTGACCGCGCACGCGTACGGGGAGTGGCGGGGGCGGCCGGTCGAGTACACGGAGACCTTCCCGAACCGGTGCGCGCTGGAGGCCCGGACCGGCTCCGTGTTCGCCCTGGACGAGTCGCGGCCCTCCTGAGGCCGGGGGAGCGGGCGCTTCAGCCCGCTCCCGTTCCGGCACCCGCGCGGGCGTGCCGCGCCGCCGCCACGACCGTGCGGACCTGATGCTCCACCTGGTGCGCCACGGACACCGGGCGGGCCCGGAAGTGCACGGCGAACGAGTCGCTCCACAGGGCGACCAGGTGCTCCAGCCGCGCCGCCGCGTGCGGGTCGCTCTCCCGCAGCTCCCGCCGCAGCATCGCCGCCGCCCGCAGCGGCACCCGGCGGGTGAACGCGTCCACGCTGCCCACGTACGCCCGGGTGCCGTCGGGCGGCCGGGCGCGGACCAGGTCCCCGGCCAGCCCCGGCACCAGCTCCAGCCCCCAGGTGGCGGCCCGCAGCAGCGGGCCGCCGGCGGTGCCGGCGCCCTCCATGGCCCCGGGCCGGGCCTTCTCCAGCACCCGCCGCACCTCGCGGGCGTCCCGCAGCAGCCGGTCCGCGAGATGCCGCAGCGCCTCGGCCGGGGCCGGGTGCGGCTCCGGATCGTCCACCAGGACGCCGGCCCACATCGGCACCTCGACGACCGCGGTCAGACCGCCGTACCGGTGGGGGCGGTACCAGGTGCTGTGCCGCGCGTCGTCCGGCAGACTCGGATACACCGCACCGGCCTCCGCCGCCGGCATCACCCGCACCCCGGGACCGGACGCCGGCCAGCCCGCCGCGTCCGAGGCGCCCGTCTCCACCGGGATGTGCAGTTCCGCGGCGGACTTGCCGAACGGCTCGGCGAGCCCCGGCACGTCCCTCGTCAGCTGGACCCAGCTGCCGCCCAGATCGGTCCCGTGCAGCGACACCTGGAGGTAGGGCCGCAGTTCGTCGATGACCCCGGTCAGGGCCAGGGTCTCGGGCGGCAGCAGGTCGGGCGGCAGGACCGAGGGGGCCCACTCCGGCTGTTCCCGGCCGGCGGGACGGAAGAAGCCCAGGTGGTAGTCGTACAGGCTGTCCGGCTCCGTCGCCGTGTGGAGGCTCGCCCCGTCGGGGTCCGCGCACAGCAGGAAGTGCCAGGACGTGCCGTCCCGCAGCTCCGGCTCCGCCACGACCCGCCGGGCCAGCGCGAGCAGGGTGCCCCCGCCGGCCGGCTCGTTGGCATGGGCGCCCGCCACCACCAGCACGGCACGCCGGGCGTGGCCCACGGACAGCAGGTGCAGCGGCCGTCCCGCGCGGGAGAGTCCCACCTGCCGCAGGACGCACAGACCGGGCCGTCGGGCCGTCAGGGCGCGGGAGGAGGAGACGAGTTCGGCCACCGTCGGGTGGCGCTGCTCCGGCAGGAGACTCACCCCCCGTCAATCACCCGTCGTCGCACACCGCAGTACCCCACGGCCGCGGACCGCTGTCAAGGGTGCGGCGGGCGAGGCCCTCCCCGGGGGGCGCGGCACGGACGACCGGCGTCCGCACCCCGGCGTCCCGCCCGGGGCGCGGCCCCGCGCCTTCTCCCGGGCAGGGCTCCGCGCCCCGGGGCGGGTCCTACGCTCCGTCCGGCTCCCCGGTCCGCTCCAGCAGTGCCACCGGTGACCGCTCGAACAGCTCCGCCACGCGCACGCGCCCGGTGAGCTCCCGCCCGGGCTCCAGCACGTCGGCCCACCGGCCCGGGGGCAGCGCCAGCAGGGTCTCCCGCCAGCCCCCCGCCTCCGCCAGCCGCAGCGGCAGCCGGGTCACGGCGGTCAGCACCGCACCGGACCGCACGAACGCCACGCAGTGCGCCTCCCCGGGCCCCTCGGCGGCCAGCGGCTCGTACGACGCGGTGTCGCCGAACACCCCGGGCCGCCGCCTCCGCAACCGCAGCGCGGCCCGCGTCACCGCCGCTTTCTCGCTGTCGCCGCCGTCCGTCCCCCCGGAAGGGAAGTCGACCGCGCGCCGGTTGTCCGGGTCCACCAGGGTCCGGCACTCGAACTCGGAGCCCTGGTAGACGTCGGGCACGCCCGGCATCGTCAGATGGACCAGGGCGGTGCCCAGCACGTTCGCGCGGACGTACGGCTCCAGCGAGGCCCGGAACCGCGCCACCCGGTCGCCCGTGGCCCCGCACGGCCCGGCCGCCACGAACCGGGCCACCGCCTCCTCGTACGCGGGTTCCGGCTCCGTCCAGCTCGTGTGCATGCCCGCCTCGCGCACGTGCTTGAGCAGCGCGCCCGTCACCCGCTCCGGGTCCGCCGGGCCCAGCGCGAACACCGTCTGCCAGGCCGCCCACGCCATCTGCGGGTCCGGTACGCCCTCGCCGACATGGGTCACCTCCGCCAGGACGTCCGCCCACGCCCCGGGACACTCGGTGAGCACGTGGAGCGCGGCCCGCACGTCGGCGCTGCGCTTGGTGTCGTGCGTGGAGACGACGGTGCCGGACGCCGGCCAGTCGCGCTGCACGCGCGCGCAGTACGCGTGGAACCGCTCCGGGGACAGCGCCGGAGCACCCGGATTGCCGCCCACCTCCGTCGCCGACAGCAGCGGCACGTAGCGGTAGAACGCCGTGTCCTCCACCGATTTGGCCCGCAGCGCCGACGCGGTCTGCGCGAACCGCGTACGGAACTCCACCTGCCCCGGCCCGTCGCCGTACCGCCCGAGCACCAGGTCCCGTACGACGTCCACCGCCCCGGCCTCCTCGGGGACGACGAAGACGCGGCGGGCACCGGCCGCGGCCTCCTCGGTGACCACGCCGGCCGGGTCCACGGACGCGTAGGGCCGGTACACCTCGAGCCGGACCAGCAGTTCCTCCAGCGCGGTGCGCAGGGCCCAGGGCGCACGGTCGCGCAGCGCGGGTTCGGGGGAGGCCGCGCACAGGCGGTGGGCCACCCGGGTCAGCCGGTCGACCTCGGCCGTCAGCTCGTGCGTGAGCACCTTGTACGCGGCCCGCCGCACCGTCGCCTCCCACGCGCCGCCCCGGTCCGGCTGCGGCGCCGCGAACCGGCGGTACCGGCCGAGCAGTTCCCCGGCCCCCGCCGGGTCCGTGAACAGGCCGTCCACGTGCCGCAGGGCGTCGTAGCCGGTGGTGCCCGCGACCGGCCAGGAAGCGGGGAGCGGCTCACCGTCGGCGAGGATCTTCTCCACCACGGTCCAGCGGCCCCCGGTCGACTCGTGCAGCCGCCGCAGGTACCCGTCCGGGTCGGCGAGCCCGTCCGGGTGATCGACCCGCAGCCCGTCGACGACCCCCTCGCGCAGCAGCTGGAGGATCTTGGCGTGGGTGGCGTCGAACACCTCGGGGTCCTCCACCCGCACGCCGATCAGCTCGGAGATGCTGAAGAACCGGCGGTAGTTGAGCTCGGTGCGGGCCAGCCGCCACCACGCCGGGCGGTACCACTGGGCGTCCAGGAGCTGCGGCAGCGGCAGGTGGGCGGTGCCCTCGCGCAGCGGGAACGCGTGGTCGTGGTAGCGCAGCACGTCGCCGTCCACCTTCAGGTGGCCGAGCTCGGCGCCGAGCGGCCCGCCCAGCACCGGCAGCAGCATCCGGCCGTCCTGCGCCTCCCAGTCGATGTCGAACCAGCGGGCGTGGCGCGAGGAGGGTCCCTCGCGCAGCACCTCCCACAGGGCCCGGTTGTGGCGCGGGGACATCGCCATGTGGTTCGGGACGATGTCCACGACCAGGCCGAGGCCGTGCTCCCGCGCGGTGCGCGACAGGTCCCGCAGCGCCCGCTCGCCGCCCAGTTCCCCGCGCACGCGCCCGTGGTCCACCACGTCGTAGCCGTGCCGCGAGCCCGGCACCGCCTCCAGGACCGGCGACAGGTGCAGGTGGGACACGCCGAGCGAGGCCAGGTACGGCACGGCGGCCGCCGCGGCGGCGAACGGGAAGTCGGGCTGCAGCTGCAGCCGGTACGTGGCGGTGGGCACCGACGGCTCGGATCGCTCAGGTCGCTCAGAGGTCATGCAGACCTACGTACCCGTCCCGCCGCCCTTCCTGTCAACAGTCCCTCCGCTGCCGCGCCCCCTCTCCGCGCCCCCTCTCCGCGTCACCCCGCCGCGCCGCCCGTCACACCGGCCGCTGGAGCACCGTCAGGCTCCGGTCGGCCAGGGTCAGCCGGGTGCCGGCCCGCACCTTCGGACCGGTGCCCGGCGGTACGCCGTCCTCGCCGGCCGTGTCGACGACCACCTGCCACTGCCGGCCGTGGTCGACGGGCACCACGAACTCCAGTGGGCCGGGGGAGGCGTTGAACATCAGCAGGAACGAGTCGTCCGTGATCCGCTCCCCGCGCTGGCCGGGCTCCGAGATCGCGTTGCCGTTGAGGAACACCGTCAGCGCCGAGGCGTGCGCCCGGTCCCAGTCCCGCTGGGTCATCTCCGTCCCCTCGGGGGTGAACCAGGCGATGTCGGACAGGTCGTCGTGGGTGCCCTCGACCGGCCGGCCGTGGAAGAAGCGGCGCCTGCGGAAGACGGGGTGCTCCTTGCGCAGCCCCACCATCGCACGCGTGAAGGCGAGCATCCGCAGGCGGGCGTCGTCACCGCCGTCCGCGCCGGACCCGCCGTCGCCGTCCCCGCCGCGCCTCTCCCGCTCCGAGGGCCAGTCGAGCCAGGCCAGTTCGTTGTCCTGGCAGTAGGCGTTGTTGTTGCCGCGCTGGGTGCGGGCCACCTCGTCGCCGTGGCTGATCATCGGCACGCCCTGGGAGAGCATCAGCGTGGCGATGAAGTTCCGCATCTGCCGGGCCCGCAGCCGCAGCACGTCCGGGTCGTCGGTGTCGCCCTCGACACCGCTGTTCCAGGAGCGGTTGTGGCTCTCGCCGTCCCGGTTGTCCTCGCCGTTGGCGTCGTTGCGCTTGTCGTTGTAGGAGACGAGGTCGTGCAGGGTGAAACCGTCGTGGCAGGTCACGAAGTTGATCGAGGCCAGCGGGCGGCGCCCGTCGTCCTGGTAGAGGTCGGAGGAGCCGGTGAGCCGGGAGGCGAACTCGGCGAGCGCGCGCGGTTCGCCCCGCCACAGGTCGCGCACGGTGTCGCGGTACTTGCCGTTCCACTCGGTCCACAACGGCGGGAAGTTGCCCACCTGGTAGCCGCCCTCGCCCACGTCCCACGGCTCCGCGATCAGCTTCACCTGCGAGACCACCGGGTCCTGCTGCACCAGGTCGAAGAACGACGACAGCCGGTCCACCTCGTGGAACTGCCGGGCCAGGGTCGCCGCGAGGTCGAAGCGGAACCCGTCGACGTGCATCTCGGTGACCCAGTACCGCAACGAGTCCATGATCATCTGGAGGACGTGCGGGGACCGCATGAGCAGGGAGTTCCCGGTGCCCGTCGTGTCCATGTAGTAGCGGGGGTCGTCGGTCAGACGGTAGTACGAAGGGTTGTCGATGCCCTTGAAGGACAGCGTCGGGCCCAGGTGGTTGCCCTCGGCGGTGTGGTTGTAGACGACGTCGAGGATGACCTCGATCCCGGCCTCGTGCAGGGCCTTCACCGCCGACTTGAACTCCAGCACCTGCTGGCCGCGGTCGCCCCAGGAGGCGTAGGCGTTGTGCGGGGCGAAGAACCCGATGGTGTTGTAGCCCCAGTAGTTGTTCAGGCCCATGTCCACCAGGCGGTGGTCGTTGACGAACTGGTGGACCGGCATCAGCTCCAGCGCCGTCACGCCGAGTTCGGTCAGGTGCTCGATCACCGCGGGGTGGGCCAGACCCGCGTAGGTGCCGCGCAGCTCCTCGGGCAGCCCCGGATGGCGCATGGTGAGACCCTTGACGTGGGCCTCGTAGATCACCGTGTGGTGGTACTCCGTCCGAGGCGGCCGGTCGTCGCCCCAGTCGAAGTACGGGTTGACCACGACCGACGTCATCGTGTGCGGGGCGGAGTCCAGGTCGTTGCGCCGGTCGGGCGCGTCGAAGTGGTAGCCGTACACCTCCTCGCCCCACCGGACCGACCCGCTGATCGCACGCGCGTACGGGTCGAGCAGCAGTTTCGCCGAATTGCAGCGCAGCCCCCGCTCGGGGGCGTACGGCCCGTGGACACGGAAGCCGTACCGCTGTCCCGGCATGACGCCGGGCAGGTACGCGTGCCGTACGAACGCGTCGCTCTCGCGCAGTTCGACCGCCGTTTCGGAGCCGTCGTCGTGCAACAGACACAGCTCCACTCGGTCCGCGGCCTCCGTGAAGACCGCGAAGTTCGTGCCGGCGCCGTCGTACGCGGCACCGAGGGGATACGCCTCGCCAGGCCAGACCTGCATGGACACGACTCTTCCAGGTGTACGGCCCCCGTGGGGGCGCCTTGGCCGGAGTGTCGGCGTGTCGTCCCGCCGGGGCGCTCCTGTCGCACCGTTTGTCGGGCCGGGGCCCCGCGGTCGCCGCACCGCCGCCGGCGTCTCCCGCCCGAGGCGGGCCCTCCGGCTCCTCCGCGCCCGCGCCACGGCCGCAACCTCTGTGCCCCTCCTGTGACTTCGTCCACTTCCGCCGGGCATGCATAGCAGAACGATGGTGTGCGGGGCGGAAGTTGAGAAACGACACCGTCATCGGGCTGCACCGCACACCGCAAGCGGAGTACTCTCCTTGATCGTTGGGGCTGGGAGTGCTCGGGGGAGCGGAAGGCGGTGCGCGGGTGGGCTCGGGAGGGCTGGAGCTGCCCCCTGGTGACGAGGGTCACGAGGGGAACTCCACGGACGTCCCGCCCGGTGCGGTGTCCCTGGCGCGGCCGATGGACGCGGGATCGATCGGGCCGGACCTGGACTGGGGCGCCGACGCCTGGCGCGAGGTGCGGACCCGGGCCCAGCGGGCCGGCCGCGCCTACATCTGGCTGAACCTCGTCGAGCAGCGGCTGCGCTCGGTGGTGGCCGCCGTGCTGCGGCCCGTCTACGAGCCCGTGCACGGCGACGGCTGGGTGGTCGCCGCCGCCGGACCCGCCGGGCAGGAGTGGGTGCAGCGCGCGGCCGCGGTGCGCGAGGTCAGCCGCCGCAAGGGCTACCTGCTGGACCCGGCCGACGACAACGTCCTCTCCTTCCTCACGCTTCCGCAGCTGCGCGAACTGATGGTCCAGCACTGGCCCTGCTTCGAGCCGTACTTCGACGACCGCCGGGACGTCGAACTCGCCCTGGACGAGCTCGAGGTGACCCGCAACGTCGTCTCCCGCAACCGGGCGCTGTCCGAGGCGGTGCTGAACCAGGCCGAGCGGGCCTCCGCGCGGCTGCTGGAGATGCTCGGCGCGGGCGGGGACGTCCCGTCCGCCCGCCGGCTGCCCGTCGACGCGGTGGAGGACCTGATCGGCGACCGGTACGCGGACGTGGTCGCCGTCCACCCCGACCGGGTGCGGCTGCTGCGCCAGTTCCCGGCCGAGGACATCTTCGGCGGCGCCCGCCGCCTGGACGCCATCGGCATAGGCCTCAACCTGCTGGTGCAGAACTTCTCCGGACGCCGCCTGGTGCGGCTCGCCGAGGCCGGCTGCCGGGTGCGGCTGCTGTTCCTGAACCCGGCCTCCAGCGCGGTCAAGCGCCGCGAGCGCGAACTCGGTCTGCGGCGCGGGGAACTGGGCCGCGCGGTCGAGATGAACATCCTCCACATGCGCCGGGTGCGGTCCCGGCTGCGGGACCCGGGCGCCTTCGAGATCCACGTGTACGACGAGACGCCCCGCTGCACGGCGTACCTCGTCGACGGGGACGGCGCCGACGGCGTCGGCGTGGTGCAGAACCACCTGCGCCGGGCCCGGGGGATGGAGGCACCGGTGCTGGTGCTGCGCAACGGCGGCAAGGTGGTCAGGCCGGGCGAGGCCGAGGAGGGCGGGCTGTTCCCCACGTACCGCGAGGAATTCGAGCAGATGTGGGTGGATTCGCGCCCGGTGTCGTGAAAGGGCCGTACGGGCGAACGGAACGCGGCCCCGGGGTTGTCAGTGGTGCGTGCGAAGGTAAGAAGCACTGGGGGAACGCACCACACGGAAGGGGGCCACCCATGGGCTGGCACCGGGAGCCGCCGATCGGCTCCGGCCCGGAGGCGACGGGCACCGACCCGCGCGAGGCACGCGCCGTCACCGCGGCGGTCGGGCGATGAGCTGGATCACCGGGCCCCTGGTGGCCTTCGACCTGGAGACCACGGGCACGGACGTCGAGACCGACCGCATCGTCACCGCGGCGGTCGTGCGGCTGGAGCCGGACGGCGCCGTGTCGGCGGAGCGGACGTGGCTGCTCGATCCCGGGGTGGCGATACCGGAGCAGGCCTCGGCCATCCACGGCATCTCGACGGACCACGCCCGCGAGCACGGGGTCCCGCCGGCGTCCGCGGTCGAGGACATCGCCCGGGCCGTCACCGAGGTCCTGCGCTCGGGGACGCCCGTGGTCGTGATGAACGCGCGCTACGACCTGTCGCTGCTGGACCGCGAGTGCCGGCGGCACGGACTGGAGTCGGTCACCGAGCGGCTGGGCGGCGTGCCCTCACCGGTCATCGATCCCCTGGTGCTCGACAAGCACGTCGACAGGTACCGGAAGGGCAGGCGCGCCCTGCACGCGCTGTGCGCGCACTACGGGGTGTCGCTCGACGACGCGCACGACGCGAGGGCGGACGCGGTGGCCGCCGCCCGTGTGGTGCGGCGCATGGGGGAGAAGTACCAGTCCGTCGGGGCGATGTCCCTGACGGCCCTGCAGGAGCTCCAGGTGCGCGCGGCGGCCGGGCAGGCGGCCTCCCTGCAGGCGTACCTGCGGCGGACCGCGGACCCGGCGGCGGTCGTCGAGCCGGCCTGGCCGGTCGTCCCGCGCAGCCCGCGGACCGGGCCGGCCGAGGCCCCCCGCGAGCGGGAGCCCGGCGGCCCCGAGACCGCGCCGCCGTCCGGGACCGCTCCCGGGCAAGCGCCTTAGAGGCCGCGCGGGAAGGCCGGGCGCGCCGGCCAGACCCGGCCCGTGAAGATCACCCGGCCTGTTCCCGCGGGTCCGCTGCGGGAGCCGGCGCCGGCATGCGCCAGGCCACGACCGCACCGGTCACGAGTCCCACGGCGGCCAGCAGGGTGGCGACCAGGAACGGATCGAAGGAGTGCAGGGCCGGGGCGAACCCGATCCCGACGCAGACCGCCGCCCCGGTCGCACCGCCCAACTGGTCGGCCGCGCGCTGGATGCCCGAGGCGATCCCGGCGTCGTCCTCGGTGACGCCGCCGACCGCGACGTACTGCAGCCCCACGAGGCCGAACCCCATCCCGGCCGCGATCAGGAGCATGGCCGGGACCATCGCCACCCCGTCCGCCCGCAGGACCGAGACGAGCGCGATCGCGGCCATCGCGGCCGCGGTGAACCCGATGCCGGCCAGCACACACGCGCGTGCTCCCCAGCGGCCCAGCAGCCGGGGCACGAGCATGGAGAACACGATCAGCGAGACCGCCAGGGGCAGCATCGTCAGGCCCGCACCCAGCGGGCCGATGCCCGCGCGGTCCTGCAGGTAGAAGGTGAACAGCAGGAACGAGGTCGACAACCCCCCGCTCAGCAGCATCGTGGTCAGGTTGGCCGCCACCCGCGTGCGGTGGGCGAAGAAGTGCAGCGGCAGCAGCGGGTTGCGCGAGCGCGCCTCGACCCGCACGAACCCGACCCCGGCGGCCACCGCCCCGGCCAGCGCCCCCGGGGCCGCCCATGCCGGCGTTCCGGGCCCACCGGCCTCGACCACGCCGAAGGTGAACAGCAGCGGACAGGCGGTCAGCAGCAGCGCGCCGGAAAGGTCCAGCGGCGAATCGTCCCGGGCCGCGGGACGGTCACCCTCGACCAGGAAGACGGCCGCCGGCAGCACGACCAGGATGAACGGAACCGAGACCAGGAAGATCCACCGCCACCCCAGGTGGGCGGTGAGGAGTCCGGACAGGACGAATCCGAGCACGAGACCGCAGCTGGCCACCGCCGCCCACACGCTCAGGGCCCGCGACCGGCGCGGGCCCTCGGGGAACATCAGGACGATGGTGGCCATCGCGGCGGGCAGCGCGACGGCCTCACCGGCACCCTGCAGCAGGCGCGCGGCCACCAGCAGGGCGAACGTGGGGGCCAGGCCTGCCAGCAGGGACGCGGCGCCGAACAGGCCGGTGCCGAGCAGCAGCACGCGTCGCCGCCCGAACAGGTCGCCCAGCCGGCCACCGAGCATCAGCATCCCGCCACCGGTGACCGTGTACCCGACCACGACCCAGGTCAGGGTGTGCCCGTCGACGTCGAAGGCGGCGCCGATCGAGGGCAGGGCGACGTTGACCACGGTCACGTCGACCGCGATGAAGAACTGCAGCATGGACATCGCGCACAGCACCAGCCGTGCGCGTGCGGGGGACGGGCTGTGCCCGCGTGAAGGAAGGGTGTCTGGGAACATCGGGTGCTCCGTTGCTCAGAGGAAGCTCTGAGCAGCACGAACGTGCCGCTCCGGTCCGATCACGAAGCGGCTGGACGTCCGGGAAGGGTGTGGGCCGAACGTCCCGCCGCTAGCGGGACGTCCTGGTCACCGCGGCACAGGCGGCCGCGCACGAAGCAGCAGACATGCCGCGCACGCTACCAGGGAGGGGCGCTCAGGTCAGGCATCCACCCGATCCTCACGCCCTCGCTCGGGGAGCCGTTCACCAGAGATCCGAGGCACGGGAAGCTCGTCCTCGCCGAGTACCTGTCCGCGCGACCTCTCGGGGCCCGGCGGCGATTCCCGTCCGCCCCGCCGTGCCGCCGCCCCGCCGCGGACGGGCGCCCGGCGGCCGGGCTCCGGGTTCCGCGTGCCGCGCCCGGGTCAGAAGGGGTACCAGCGGACCGTCGGATCGCCGTCGCGCAGGGAGGCCACGCGGCGCTCGAACTCGGCCAGGGCCTTCGGGTTGCTCGGGGCGTGCTGGGCGACCCAGGCGCAGCTGGCCGTCTCCCGCGCGCCGCGCAGCACCGCGCAGCCCTCCCACTCGCGCACGTCCCAGCCGTAGGTCTCGGTGAAGGACGCGTACGCCCGCGCCGGCAGGCCGTAACGGTCGTGGGAGAGGGCCATGACCACCAGGTCGTGCTCGCGCAGATCCGCGGAGAAGGTCTCCAGGTCGACCAGGACCGGCCCGTCCGGCCCGACGTGCACGTTGCGGGGCAGCGCGTCCCCGTGGATCGGCCCCGGCGGCAGACGGGGCGTCAGGGCCGCGGCGGCCGCCGCGAAACCGTCCCGCCGCTCCCGCAGGTACGCCGCGTCCCGGGGGGCGATCACCTCGCCCGCGAGCCGCAGCCAGCGTTCCACGCCGCCCAGCAGCTCGCGGGGCGGCAGCCCGAAGGGGGGAGCGGGAAGGGCGTGGACCACCCGCAGCAGCGCGGCCAGGTCCCGGGGTTCGGCGGGCCGCACCGGTTCGGGCAGCCGGTGCCAGACCGTCACCGGGTGGCCGTCGACGAGCAGGGCGCGCGGCGCGGCGGCCCGCACCGCAGGCACGCCCTCCTCGGCGAGCCACAGCGCGATCGCCAGCGCCCGGCGGGCACCCTCCAGCAGACCGCTGTCGCGGCCCACCTTGACGACCAGGTCGCCGGCGGCGAACACCGCGTTCTCTCCCAGGGCGAGCAGCGGCGCCTCCCCGGCCGCGCGCCCCGGCAGCACGTCCGCCGCCACCAGGACGTCCCGCGCCCGTGCCTCGTCCATCCGCCCGCCTCCGTGGCCGTGCCTGTGCTCGTGTGTGCCGTCGGTCAGTCTCCCATTCGCACGGATCGGCGCCGTGCGCGGTGCCCGTCGGCGGCGGACCGCGGGCGCGGCGGCCACCGCGGGAGCCGGCGGCACCCTCAACCAATTGTACGAGACGTATCGTCTCGCCTAGAGTGCGGGGCATGACCGGTCCCGCACACATCGCCATGTTCTCCATCGCCGCCCACGGCCACGTGAACCCGAGCCTCGAGGTGATCCGCGAACTCGTGGCGCGCGGCCACCGGGTGACCTACGCGATCCCCCCGGCCCTCGCGGACAAGGTCGCCGCGACCGGCGCCGAGGTGAAGCCCTGGAACTCCGTCCTCCCCGGGCCCGACGACGACCCGGACGCCTGGGGCACCACCCTGCTGGACAACGTCGAACCGTTCCTCGACGACGCCGTCCAGGCCCTCCCCCAGCTGACGAAGGCGTACGAGGGGGACACCCCCGACCTGGTGCTGCACGACATCACCTCGTACCCCGCACGCGTGCTCGGCCACCGCTGGGGCGTGCCCGTGGTCTCCCTCTCGCCGAACCTCGTCGCCTGGGAGGGGTACGAGGAGGAGGTCGGCGAGCCGATGTGGGAGGAGGCGCTCAGGACCGAGCGGGGCCGGGCCTACCACGCCCGCTTCCGCGCCTGGCTGGAGGAGAACGGGATCACCGAGCACCCCGACCCGTTCGTGAGCCGTCCGGCCCGCTCCCTCGTCCTGATCCCCAGGGTGCTCCAGCCGAACGCGGACCGGGTCGACGAGAGCGTGCACACGTTCGTCGGCGCCTGCCGGGGCGACCGCGGCACGCAGGGGGAGTGGCAGCGGCCGGCCGGTG
>NZ_LIRG01001029.1 GCF_001419695.1 Streptomyces prasinopilosus | reverse complement strand
CGGCGAACTGCTGGAATCCATCCTCGTCGGCCGCACCGAACGCCACCTCGCCCTGGAACTGGAACGCCGCCTGGTCGACCACGGCGCCGACGGCCCCGCCTTCGCCACCTCCGTCGCCACCGGCCCGAACGCCGGGCGGCCCGGCCACCACCCCACCGACCGGAGGGTGGAGGAGGGCGACTTCCTCTCCGTCTGCCTCGGCGCCGCCTACCGCGGCTACCGCTGCGAGATCGGCCGCACCTTCGTCATCGGCACCGCCCCCGCGGACTGGCAGATCGACCTGTACAACCTCGTCTTCGCCGCCCAGCGGGCCGGCCGGGAGTCCCTCGTGCCCGGCGCCGCCTGCCGCGACGTGGACCGCGCGGCCCGCCAGGTACTGGACGGCGCGGGGTACGCGGCGGCCCTCCCGGCGCTCACCGGACACGGGGTCGGACTCGAAATCGACGAGGACCCTCAACTGACCCCCGGGACCATGGGTAAACTGGACGCTTGTGTGCCGGTCACCGTCGAACCGGGGGTCCACCTCCCGGGCCGGGGCGGTGTCCGGATCGATGACACGCTCGTCGTGCGCCCCGAGGCGGACGGCGGACCCGAGCTACTCACCATCACGACCAAGGAGCTGCTGGCGCTCTAGCCTTGCGCCGAGTGCCGGCCCCGAGTCGTCTCACGTCAGTCCAGGAGATTCCGCAACGTGGCTTCCACGAACGACCTCAAGAACGGCATGGTGCTCAAGCTCGAAGGCGGCCAGCTCTGGTCCGTCGTCGAGTTCCAGCACGTCAAGCCCGGCAAGGGCCCGGCCTTCGTGCGCACCAAGCTCAAGAACGTGCTCTCCGGCAAGACCGTCGACAAGACCTTCAACGCCGGTGTGAAGGTCGACACGGCCACCGTCGACAAGCGGGACATGCAGTTCTCCTACATGGACGGCGACTACTTCGTCTTCATGGACATGGAGACCTACGACCAGCTGCACATCGACCGCAAGGTCGTCGGCGACGCCGCCCACTTCCTCGTCGAGGGCTTCGAGGCCACCGTCGCGCAGCACGAGGGCGAGGTGCTCTTCGTCGAGCTCTCGGCCGCCGTCGAGCTGACCGTGGCCGAGACCGAGCCGGGCGTCCAGGGCGACCGCTCCACCGGCGGCACCAAGCCGGCCACGCTGGAGACCGGGCACCAGATCCAGGTCCCGCTCTTCATCACCACCGGTGAGAAGATCAAGGTCGACACCCGCACGAGCGACTACCTCGGCCGGGTGAACAGCTAACCGTGGCTGCCCGCAACACGGCCCGCAAGCGCGCCTTCCAGATCCTCTTCGAGGGTGACCAGCGCGGCGCCGACGTCCTGACGGTCCTCGCGGACTGGATCCGGCACTCCCGGTCCGACACCCGGCAGCCGCCGGTGAGCGAGTACACGATGCAGCTGGTCGAGGGCTACGCGCAGCACGCGGCGCGCATCGACGAGCTGCTCGCCCAGTACTCGGTCGGCTGGACCCTGGACCGCATGCCGGTCGTCGACCGCAACATCCTGCGTCTCGGCGCGTACGAGCTGGTCTGGGTCGACGAGACCCCGGACGCCGTCGTCCTCGACGAGATGGTGCAGCTGGCGAAGGAGTTCTCCACGGACGAGTCGCCCTCGTTCGTCAACGGCCTCCTCGGCCGGTTCAAGGAGCTCAAGCCCTCGCTCCGCCGCGACGAGGTCTGAACCGGCACCGGCACAGAGCCGCACACGTCCCGGACCGGCCCGGACATGCCGGAGGGCCCGCAGCCCGCTGCGGGCCCTCCGGCATG
>NZ_LIRG01001028.1 GCF_001419695.1 Streptomyces prasinopilosus | reverse complement strand
CCCCGGCCCCCGCCAGCAGTGCCGCCAGCGTCGAGCCCACCCGGCCCGCACCCCTCACCTGCACCCGGGCTCCGCGGCGGGCGGCGAGCCGGCCGAGTGCGTCGCCCGGTGCGGAGGTGGTCAGGGTCAGCGAGGCCAGATCCGGGCGCAGCCGGTCGAGGACCTCCCGCTTCTCGCGCAGGGCGTCGGCGGCCGGACCGCCGCCCCGGGAGTCGTCGAGGAGCCCGGCCAGGGACAGCCGAGCCACGAGCCGGTCGACATGGCCGTCGGGCAGACGCATCCGCCGGCCCTCCTCACGCAGACGGTCGAGGCCGCGGGTTCCGTCGAGCAGCTCGAGGAAGCTGCCCGTCGCCGTGTCCATCGGCCCCAGGGTCAGCGCGTGCGCGGGCGTCATCCCGAACTGCACGGTGTTGAGGTCGCGCCAGCCGCGCCGGAGCGCCGGTTTCACCATCGGATGCATGTCGGGTCCCCCGTGTCTCCTCGCAGGCAGCCGCTCGCACGACCGCCGTGGTGGCGCCGCCCGCTCCCGGGCCGGCCGACGGCTGCCAGCATGCCCGGGTCGGAGGTGGCCTGCAGGGACTTGTCCACAGGCGAGGAGATTCATCCCATAAATCTGGTGCATGGTGGGGGATCGGCGGCGAAGCGTCCCGGAGCCGGGACTTCCCCGTGTGCAGCGGGTAACGTCGGGGCGTGCCCGCCGACCCACCGCACAGCGCCACACAGCCTCAGCGCAGCACGACGAGTCAGCCCACGAGCGGCTCACGGGCGAGCGCGATCGAGGTCCGCAGGAGCGCCCGCCGACGCAGGACGGTCTCCGCGTACCGCGAGGGCGACCGTACGGTGGTGCTCATTCCCGCCCGGATGTCCGAGGCGGAGGAGAAGCGCTGGGTGGACGTCATGCTCGACAAGCTGGCGGCCCAGGAGAGCAGGCGGGCGCTCGGGGACACCGGGCTGACCGAGCGCGCCGAGCGGCTGTCGGCCCAGTACTTCGACGGCCGAGCCCGGCCCCGCTCCGTACGCTGGGTGACCAACCAGAACACGCGCTGGGGTTCGTGCACGCCCGCCGAGGGCAGCATCCGGCTGTCGCACCGGCTGCAGGGCATGCCCGAGTACGTCGTCGACTATGTCCTCTGTCACGAACTGGCCCACCTGCTCGTGCCCGGACACGGGCCCGGTTTCTGGCGTCTGCTGGAGGCGTATCCGAAGACGGAACGGGCCCGGGGCTACCTCGAAGGAGTGGCCGCGGTCGAGCGGTTGCCCCGTCCGCCGGAGTCCCGCGACGAGTGAACGCCACCGGCGGGAGCGCTCCACAGGGGCGTCCGCGTGCTGTGTACCGGGTCTGTACCGGACTTCATCGGATGTCCGGGGTTGCGGTTAGCCTGGCGCGACGCACTCACATTCGGGATGGGGGACGGTCGTACGCATGGCCAGGGAATTCCAACGCGGCCACAAGGCCAGGATCAGTGACCTCACCGCGGGCACGGATCTGTACGTAGGCGTGCAGATCTCCGGACCCGGGCTCACCTTCGACATCAGCTGCTTCGGTCTCGATGCCGACGAACGGCTCTCGGACGACCGGTACTTCATCTTCTTCAACCAGCCGAAGTCCCCCGAGGAGTCCCTTCAGCTGCTCGGCCCCCAGGCGGGCGACACGGAGTCCTTCCGCGTGACGCTGGAGAAGATCCCGCAGCAGATCAAGAAGCTGTCCTTCACGGCGACCCTCGACGGCGCCGGGCAGATGTCCCAGATCGGTCCCGGATACATCCGCATCGTGGCGGGCGGCGAGGAAGTGGCCCGCTACCCCTTCAGCGGCTCGGAGTTCTCCACCGAGCGGGCGGTGATGCTGGGTGACTTCTACTTCAAGGACGTGTGGCGGTTCGCCGCCGTCGGACAGGGCTTCGACGGCGGACTCGAAGCGCTGCTGAAGAACTTCGGCGGCGAGGTGGCCGAGGAGGAGCCCGCCGCCCCGCAGCAGCCGCAGGCGGGAGGCGCCGTCCCGGGCTTCGCCCCGCCCGCGTTCGGCGTTCCCGGCACCCCCGCCC
>NZ_LIRG01001027.1 GCF_001419695.1 Streptomyces prasinopilosus | reverse complement strand
CGCCGCCTTGACGCCGCCCAGGTCCACCACGAAGCCGAGGTCGCTGTGGCGGTAGGGGCGGGGCTCTCCGTCGCCGAGGGAGGCGGCGACGTTGTGGGCGCAGACCTTGCCCTGCCGCCAGGCGTGCTGCGCGGTCATCGGGGTGTACCGTCCGGGCTCCTCCAGATCGGGTACCGCCGCAGCGTCGCCGCAGGCGAACACCTCGGGCCGTCCCGGCACCCGCAGTTGCGGGTCCACCAGCAGCCGCCCGCGCTCCATGGGCAGTCCCAGCGACTCGGCGAGCGGATCGGGCCGCACCCCCACGCACCACACCAGCGTCCGCGTGCCGACGAACTCCCCGTCGGTCAGCAGCACCCCCTCGCGCGTGGCCTCCTTCACGGAGGTTCCCATCCGCACGTCCACGCCCCGCTCGCGCAGGACCCGGCCGGCGGTGCGGGAGAGCCGCTCGTCGAGCTCGGGCAGGACCCGCTCGGCGATGTCCAACAGCAGCCAGCGGGGCCGCATGCCCGTCCGCAGGGGGTGCTTGTGCACCTGCGCGTCGCTGAACAGCTGCCCGTGGGCGGCGACCTCGGTACCGGTGTAACCGGCGCCGACCACCACGAAGGTGCACCGGGCGGCGCATTCGGCGGGGTCGTCGGCGGCCGCCGCGAGTTCCACCTGCCGGGTCACGTGGTCACGCAGGTACAGCGCCTCGGGCAACCCGCGGAAGCCGTGCGCGTGCTCGGCGACGCCCGGGACGGGCAGCAGCTTGTTGACGCTGCCGGCGGCCAGCACCAGCCGGTCGTAGGAGAGGCTGCCGCCGTCGCCCTCGGGGCCGGTGTAGTGCACGGTCCGGGCGTCGAGGTCGATGCGGTCGGCCTCGCCCAGCACCAGCCGTACCTGCCGCAGCGTCCCGGAGAGGGAGACGGTGACCCGGCGCGGCTCCAGGATGCCGGCGGCGACCTGGGGCAGCAGGGGGAGGTACAGGAAGTAGTCGGTCGGGTTCAGCAGGGTGATGTCGGCCCGGCCCCGGGCCAGCCGGGACAGGGTGCGGGCCGTGCGGTACCCGGCGAAGCCGGCACCGACGATCACGATGCGGGGTCGACTCACGGTTCGCCTCCGGGGCTGTCGTCACGTACCTCGGGAGACTTCCGCGTCCCCCCGGCCGGGGCCACCAAACGTCCCCCGGCCGGGGGGACGCGG
>NZ_LIRG01001026.1 GCF_001419695.1 Streptomyces prasinopilosus | reverse complement strand
GCCCCGCGGCGCGCGCAGCGGTGGCGGCGGCCCTGGGTGCGCCACGGGGCGCTGACGGCCCTCCTCGCCCTCTCGGGGCTGGTCATCCTGGGCCTGGTCCGCGAGCAGACCGGTACGGAGGGCTTCCTGGTCGGTCTCGGCCTCGCCGTCCTGCCGGTGCCGCCGCTCGTGGCCGCGTTCCGCTGGCTGGACCGGGTCGCGCCCGGCCCGTGGCGCAACCTGGTCTTCTCGTTCGCCTGGGGCGCCGGTGCCGCCGCGCTCATGGCGATCGTCGCCAACAGCTTCGCCACGCGGTGGATAGCGGCGGAGACGGCCGACCCGTCCCGTGCGGACACGCTCGGCGCGACCGTGATAGCACCGGTCGTGGAGGAGTCCGTGAAGGCCGCCGCCGTCCTGCTGGTCTTCCTGTTCCGCAGACGCGACTTCACCACGGTCCTCGACGGTGTGGTGATAGCCGGGGTCACCGCCACCGGTTTCGCCTTCACCGAGAACATCCTCTACCTCGGCACGGCCTTCGGCACCGACCAGCTGACCGGCGGCAGCGGCGTCTCCTCCGTCACCGCGGCGACGTTCTTCGTCCGCGTCGTCATGTCGCCGTTCGCGCACCCGCTCTTCACGGTCCTCACCGGCATCGGCTTCGGGGCGGCCGCGCTCGCCACCGGGCGGCGGCGTCCGGTGCGCTTCCTGCTCCCGCTCGGCGGCCTGCTGCTCGCGATGGGCGTGCACGCGCTGTGGAACGTCTCCTCGGCCCTCGGCGAGTACGGTTTCTTCGCCGTGTACGCGGCGTTCATGGTGCCGTCGTTCGGCCTGCTGACCTGGCTGGTGGTGTGGACCCGGCAGCGCGAGCTGCGGGCCGTGCGGGAGGAACTGCCCGCGTACGTCGGGGCCGGCTGGCTGACCCCGGCGCAGCCCTACGCGCTCGGCTCGATGCGGGCCCGGCGCGTCGCCCGGCGGTACGCGCGCGGGCACGGCGGCCGGACCGCGGCCCGCGCGGTGACGCAGTACGGGGCGTACGCGACGTCGCTGGCGTGCCTGCGGCACCGGGGGCGCCTCGGCCGTGCGGGGGCGGACTTCGCCGCGCGGGAGCACGAGTTGCTGCGGGAGCTGTGGCGGCGCCGCGACACGGCCCGCCCGGCCCTGGAACACGCGGCCCGGGTCACCGCACCGCCCGTCCCGCTCCGGGCGGTGTACGGGGCGTACGGCCTCCCCGCCGGGGTGTACGAGGGGTACGGCGCGTACGGCGTCGTGGACCCCGGGCGCTCCGCGCACCCCGTACACCCGGCGTCCGGGCCGGACCCGTACGCGTCCCCGTACCGCCCCTGAAACGCCGGACCGGCAGTCCTGACGCCGG
>NZ_LIRG01001025.1 GCF_001419695.1 Streptomyces prasinopilosus | reverse complement strand
GTCGGCGAGGACGGCGAGGCAGCTGCCGTCCCCGGCGGCCGTGACGAACAGGAACGCCTCGTCGAGCTCGACGATGGTCTGGCGGACACCGCCCGCCTCGAAGTGGCGGCCCACCCCCTTGGCGAGGCTGTGGAACCCGGAGGCGACGGCGGCCAGGTGCTCGCTGTCCTCGCGGGACAGTGCCCCGGAGGCCCCCGTGGCGAGGCCGTCGCCGGAGAGCACGACGGCCTTGCGGATGCCGGCGACGGCCTCGCCACGGGGGCCTCCGGGGCACTGTCCCGCGAGGACAGCGAGCACCTGGCCGCCGTCGCCTCCGGGTTCCACAGCCTCGCCAAGGGGGTGGGCCGCCACTTCGAGGCGGGCGGTGTCCGCCAGACCATCGTCGAGCTCGACGAGGCGTTCCTGTTCGTCACGGCCGCCGGGGACGGCAGCTGCCTCGCCGTCCTCGCCGACGCCGACTCGGACGTCGGGCAGATCGCCTACGAGATGACCCTCCTCGTGAAGCGGGTGGGACCGCATCTGGGGACCGAACCGCGTACCGATCCGCCCCCGGGCGGGTAAGTGGGACGACATGAGTGCTGACGGCGAGGGAAGAAGCCACTGGTTCGACGACGAGGCCGGACCGGTCGTCCGTCCGTATGCCATGACACGGGGCCGCACCTCGAGTGCGGCCCAGCACCGCCTCGACCTGATCGCGACGGTCGTCGCCGAGCCCGGCGCGGACGATCCGGAGGCCGACCCCACGCTCTCCCCGGAACACGTGGACATCGTCGGACTGTGCCGGGACGCTCCGCAGACGGTCGCCGGACTCGCGGCGGAACTCGACCTGCCGGTCGGAGTGGTGCGCGTCCTCGTCGGCGATCTCGTCGACCTCGAGTCCGTCCGCGTGAACCGGCCCGTCCCCCCTGCCGAACTGCCGGACGAGAGTATTCTGCGCGACGTGATCAACGGCCTCCGAGCGCTGTGAACGGCGCGGAAGCGGGGTACTGACATGACAGGCTGGCAGTTCTGGGTCGACCGGGGCGGCACCTTCACCGACATCGTCGCCCGTCGCCCCGACGGACGGCTCCTCACCCGCAAACTGCTGTCGGACCGCCCGGCCCCCGACCGGCCCGGCCGTCCTCCCGGAGGGACGGAACCCGTCGCCGACGCGGCGGTCACGGGCGTCCGCGAACTGCTGGCCGGCTCCCGCGACCCCGTCGAGTCCGTACGCATGGGAACCACGGTCGCCACCAACGCACTCCTGGAGCGCACCGGCGAACGCACCCTCCTGGTCGTCACCCGCGGCTTCCGCGACGCCCTGCGCATCGCCTACCAGAACCGGCCCGCCCTCTTCGCCCGCCGCATCGAACTGCCCGAGCTGCTGTACGAACGGGTCGTCGAGGTGGACGAACGCGTCGCCGCCGACGGCACCGTCCTGCGCGCCCCCGACCTGGACGCCCTCGACGGGCCGCTGCGCCGGGCCCACGACGACGGCATCCGGGCCGTCGCCGTGGTCTGCATGCACAGCCACGCCCACCCGGCCCACGAACAGGCGGTCGGAGAACTCGCCGCCCGCATCGGCTTCCCGCAGATCTCGCTGTCCAGCGAGGTCAGCCCGCTGATGCGGCTCGTTCCGCGCGGCGACACGGCCGTCGTCGACGCCTACCTCTCACCCGTACTGCGCCGCTACGTCCGGCAGGTGGCCGACGCACTCGACGGCGTGCGGCTGATGTTCATGCAGTCCAACGGAGGCCTCGCCGAAGCAGCCCAGTTCCGCGGCAAGGACGCCGTCCTGTCCGGGCCGGCCGGCGGCATCGTCGGGATGGCCCGCATGTCGCAGCTCGCCGGCTTCGACCGGGTCATCGGCTTCGACATGGGCGGCACCTCCACCGACGTGTCCCACTTCGCGGGCGCCTACGAACGCGTCTTCACCACCCGCATCTCCGGCGTGCGGCTGCGCGCGCCCATGCTGGACATCCACACCGTCGCCGCCGGCGGCGGCTCCGTCCTCCACTTCGACGGCTCCCGCTACCGCGTGGGCCCGGACTCGGCGGGCGCCGACCCGGGCCCCGCCTGCTACCGGGCCGGCGGACCGCTCACCGTCACCGACGCCAACGTCATGCTCGGACGCATCCAGCCGGACCACTTCCCGGCGGTGTTCGGACCGGACGGCGACCAGCCCCTCGACGCCGGACGCGTCCGCGACCGCTTCACCGGCCTCGCGCGCGAGATCCGCGAACGGACCGGCGACGACCGCACCCCGGAGCAGGTCGCCGAGGGCTACCTGCGGATCGCCGTCGCCAACATCGCCGCCGCGGTGAAGCGGATCTCCGTCCAGAAGGGCCACGACGTCACCCGCTACGCGCTCACCACCTTCGGCGGCGCGGGCGGACAGCACGCGTGCAGGGTCGCCGACTCCCTCGGCATCCGCACCGTCCTGGTGCCGCCCATGGCGGGCGTCCTCTCCGCGCTCGGCATGGGCCTCGCCGACACCACGGCCATGCGCGAACGCTCCGTCGAGGCCCCCCTGGAACCCGCAGCGATGCCCGGCGTCCACCGGATCGCCGACGACCTGGAAGCGGCGGCCCGCGCCGAACTCCTCGCCGAGGACGTCCCCGAGGACCGGATCGAGGTCACCCGCCGGGCCCAGCTCCGCTACGACGGCACCGACACCGCCCTCACCGTCGAACTGACCGCCCCCACCGCCATGCGCCGCGCCTTCGAGGAACGCCACCGCGCCACGTACTCCTTCACGCTCGACCGCCCGGTCGTCGTCGAAGCCCTCTCCGTCGAAGCCACCGGCCTCACCCGGCCCCCCGATCTCTCCGCCCTCGCCC
>NZ_LIRG01001024.1 GCF_001419695.1 Streptomyces prasinopilosus | reverse complement strand
GCGCCCCGCGGGGCGCACCCGAGGGGCGCGTCACGGGGCGTGCCGCGGCGCGTGTCCCGGCGTCCACGGGCTGACCGAAGCCGACAAGCCCGGCCCCCGA
Source organism: Streptomyces prasinopilosus (assembly GCF_001419695.1). Taxonomy (GTDB): domain Bacteria; phylum Actinomycetota; class Actinomycetes; order Streptomycetales; family Streptomycetaceae; genus Streptomyces; species Streptomyces prasinopilosus. The sequence continues at coordinate 2,545 of NZ_LIRG01001024.1, read as the reverse complement.
ATCCTGTCGCATCGCCTGTCGGCGTACCCGCGGGTCACTGATCAGACTGGTGGATCCCGCAACCGCAACACGAGGGGGACCCACCCATGATCGGCTCGCGCATCGCCGCCGTCGGCCACTACCAGCCCGCCCGGGTGCTCACCAACGAGGACCTGGCGGGCCTGGTCGACACCAGCGACGAGTGGATCACGAGCCGGGTCGGCATCCGCACCCGCCACATCGCGGGCCCCGACGAGCCCGTCGACGAGCTGGCCGCGCACGCCGCGGCCAAGGCGCTGGCGACGGCCGGACGCACCCCCGCCGACATCGACCTGGTGCTGGTCGCCACCTCCACCGCGATCGACCGCTCGCCCAACATGGCGGCCCGGGTCGCCGCACGCCTCGGCATCCCCGGCCCCGCCGCGCTGGACCTCAACGTGGTGTGCGCCGGATTCACCCACGCGCTCGCCACCGCCGACCACGCGGTACGGGCCGGATCCGCGCGCCGCGCGCTGGTGATCGGCGCCGACAAGATGTCCGAGGTCGCCGACTGGACCGACCGCACCACCTGCGTCCTCGTCGGTGACGGGGCGGGCGCCGCGGTCGTCGAGGCGACCGAGGCCCCCGAGGAGGCCGGGATCGGGCCCGTGCTGTGGGGCTCGGTGCCGGAGATGGGCCACGCGGTGCGGATCGAGGGGACGCCGCCGCGGTTCGCGCAGGAGGGCCAGAGCGTGTACCGCTGGGCGACCACGCGGCTGCCCTCCATCGCCCGCCAGGCCTGCGAGAAGGCGGGATTCGCGCCGGAGGACCTCGCCGCGGTCGTGCTGCACCAGGCCAACCTGCGGATCATCGAACCCCTCGCGCTCAAGATCGGCGCGGTCAACGCGGTCGTCGCCCGGGACGTCACCGAGTCGGGCAACACCTCGGCCGCGAGCATCCCGCTCGCCTTCGCCAAGCTCGTCGAGCGGGGCGAGGTGACGTCCGGCGACCCGGTCCTGCTGTTCGGCTTCGGCGGGAACCTCTCGTACGCGGGGCAGGTCGTCCGCTGCCCCTGACGGCGGACACCGGGGAGACCGGCTCCGCCCCGGCCCCTTTGTCCTGTGAGTGGAAAAAGTAGGGGGCAATTCCTGCGCGACTTCTTCCCACCTCCGGCAGCCGCTGCTACGTTCCCTTCGAAAGCACGCCACACACGTGGCCGGAATCCGGCGCGCAGAGGCCGACCGAGGCGGGGAGGGGTTCGTGAGACGCATGACGGCACGGCCCGCGAACGCCCACCAGGCCCGACTGCTCAGGCTGTTGCGCGACGGTGGCCCCAACTCCCGCGCCCAGCTGGGTGACCAGGTCGACCTCTCCCGGTCGAAACTGGCCGTGGAGGTGGACCGGCTGCTGGAGACGGAACTCGTCGTGGCCGACGGACTCGCCGCCTCGCGCGGCGGCCGGCGCTCCCACAACATCCGCCTCAACCCGCACCTGAGGCTCCTGGGCGTCGACATCGGCGCGACCTCGGTCGACGTCGCCGTCACCAACGCCGAACTGGAGATCCTCGGGCACATCAACCAGCCCATGGACGTGCGTGACGGGCCGGTCGCGGTCTTCGAGCAGGTCCTGGCCATGGCGGCGAAGCTGAGGGCCTCGGGACTCGCGGAGGGGTTCGACGGCGCCGGCATCGGCGTCCCGGGCCCGGTCCGCTTCCCCGAGGGCATCCCGGTCGCACCGCCGATCATGCCCGGCTGGGACGGCTTCCCCGTGCGGGAGGCGCTCAGCCAGGACCTCGGCTGCCCGGTCATGGTCGACAACGACGTGAACCTGATGGCGATGGGGGAGCAGCACGCGGGCGTCGCCCGCACCGTCCCCGATTTCCTCTGCGTCAAGATCGGCACCGGCATCGGCTGCGGCATCGTCGTCGGCGGTGAGGTCTACCGCGGTACGACGGGCAGCGCCGGCGACATCGGCCACATCCAGGCCGTACCCGACGGCCGCCCGTGCGCCTGCGGCAACCGGGGCTGCCTGGAGGCCCACTTCAGCGGCGCGGCCCTGGCCCGGGACGCGCTGGAGGCCGCCGAGCAGGAACTCTCCGCCGAACTCGCGAGCCGCCTGGAGACGAACGGCACGCTGAGTGCCGCCGACGTCGCCGCCGCGGCCGCCGCGGGGGACGCCACCGCGATCGACCTGATCCGCGAGGGCGGCAGCCGCACCGGCCAGGTCATCGCCGGCCTGGTCAGCTTCTTCAACCCCGGCCTGGTGGTGATCGGCGGCGNNCGCCGCCATCCGCACCCAGGTCTACCGCCAGTCGCTGCCTCTGGCGACCGGCAACCTGCCCATCGTGCTGGGAGAACTGGGCCCCACCGCCGGAGTCATCGGCGCGGCCCGGCTCATCAGCGACCACCTGTTCTCACCCGCGTAACCAGTCCTCCGCCCCACCGCACGCAGCAGCACCCTCCGCTCCACCGCACGCAGCAGCAAGCCCGGCTCCACCGCCCAGGACGACTCTGCCCTCCCCGTGTAGAGCACCCACCGTTTCCACCGATGGAACAGCGCACCGGCACCACGCACCCCACCCCGCCGC
>NZ_LIRG01001023.1 GCF_001419695.1 Streptomyces prasinopilosus | reverse complement strand
GTGCGGGCGGCCGGACGCGGGCGCCCGCCCGGTCATTCCACCGGCTGGTTCAGGTACGGGTCGGCCACCGCCTCGCGCAGGCTCTCCCACGCCGCCTCGTCGGCCACGGTCAGGTCGCAGTGCGGGCCGGGGTCGCGGTGGTTCCACTGGAGCGCGGCCCTGACGCCCTCCAGTTCCTTCAGCACGGACGGCACCCGCGCGTACCACTCGGCCTGCCGCCCCGGCCGGGTGGGGTCGGCCGCGCTGCCGAACTCGGAGAGCATCAGCGGCTTGTCGGCGGAGATGTTCTCCCGTATCCACTCGTGCGTGGCCGTCTGGGTCTGCTCGAAGGTCAGCCACTCCGTCTTGTGGCAGCGGTGGTAGTTGTACTGGTTGTAGCCGATCCAGTCGACGTACTCGTCCCCCGGGTACATGCTCTCGAACAGGTCTCCGTGGTTCAGGTAGCCGGTGATGATCCAGGTCCACACCACGTTGTCCACGCCGAGTTCCCGGAACCGGTCGTGGATGTGCCGGTACGCCCGCACGTACTGCTCCGGGGTGCCGTTGGCCGGGGTGCGCGTGTCCATCTCCAGGTCGAAGGAGAGGAAGACCTTCTTCCCCGTGCGCTGCCCGTAGTCCTTGACGCGCCGCGCCTGGACGTCGATCACGGTCCTGTCCAGGTCGCCGGCGGCTATCTCCGACCACCTCGGCTGCTGCTCCTTCGTACCGCCCCACCACTTGCTCTCCCAGGACAGCAGCAGCATGCGGTCCTCGCCGACCCGCTGCTCCTCCGGGCTCAGCAACTGCCCCTCCCTGCGGGTCCCTTCGGGCAGGGACATGTCGTGGTACGTGTAGACGACGTCGAGCCTGCGGCCCGCCTTCTCCTCGTAGGCCTCCACCTTCTCCTCCAGGTCGGCCCGTTCGTGCGGCACGAAGGCCCCGAACCAGGCGCCGCACGGTGGTTCGAGCAGTTCCGTGGGCCGGCACTCCCCGGCCGTCCGGGAGGGCTCCGAGGTGTTCCGCAGCGCGAGCACGGCGACCAGCACCGCGCAGACGACCGCGGCCGAGGTGATCAGCGCCCGGCGGCGGCCCGCGGCCGGCCGCCCGGCCCCCGGTCCGCGGTGCCGGCCGGTTCCCGTACCGCCGGTGGGCGGACGGGGTCCGGGGTCGGCAGGAGGGTCGGTGGGCGGACGGCCGGTGGACGGACCGGTTCCCGACCGGGCACCGCGCAGGGCGGCACTGATACGGCGGAGGGGGCGGGCGAACCTCACAGGACGGAACCCTTCCGTGTCCTCGGCGGCGGGGAGGCACGCAGCCGCGGGCAGAACGCGGCGAGCGTGGTCAGCAGGGTCAGGGCCAGCAGGACCCGCTGCGCGCTGAAGGTGCGCGTGGCGATCAGCACCGTCGCGACGGTCATCACCGCGGCGATGCTGACGAAGACGGCCAGCATCATCCGTTCCAGCAGGTCGGAGTGGCGGGCGAAGCCGGGGTCGTGCCGTTCGACGGGGCCCCGCGCGGACCGTACGCGCAGCGCGGGCCCGCAGAGGCCGATCAGGGCCGCGCCCGGCCCCGCCGCCAGGAAGACGGTGACGGCCGTCCCGCGCAGCGGCGACCCGCCGGGCAGGGCGAGCGCGGCGAGCGCCAGCCA
>NZ_LIRG01001022.1 GCF_001419695.1 Streptomyces prasinopilosus | reverse complement strand
CGCCCCTGGGGTCTGCCACCTCCCCCGGGGTCTGCCACCGCTCCCCGACGGGGCGGACGGCCGCCCGCCCGCCCCGCGGGGGCCGGGGTCAGCTGCTGCTGACCGTCAGGTTGTCGGTCCGGAAATCCAGTCCGCCGGGCGACGAGGTGATCTCGTAGCCGAACTGCACGTCGCCGATGGTCTCGTTGCCCATCCAGCCCTTGGTGTCCTTGATCCAGTCGAGGATCGGCAGGATGTCGACGGTCCCGGACGTGGAGTCGGACGTGCGCAGGAACGAGAAGACCTCGTTGGCGCCGTTGTCGCCCTTGTGGACGTTCCAGGTGTGGCCGCCCAGGCTCACCGTGCCCTGCGGGCTGCCGAGCGGGCCGACGGGACCGTACTGGTTGACCCAGAGCATGATCTCGTAGTCGTAGTCCGTGTCCCAGATGTCGTACGACGTGTTGTACGCGCCCGCGGACGGGACGGCGACCTTGTAGCTGCTGGTCAGCGAGCGGAGCGAGTCGACGGGCTTGTTGATCACCTTCTTGGCGTTCGGGTACGACTTGATGCCGCCGGTGCCGGGGTGGTCGGCCCAGGCGCCCCAGTTGGTGCCGGAGTTGGCCCAGACGCACTGCCCGCCGGCGCCGGAGCCCCAGATGTTGTTGTAGAGGGTGTAGCCGTTCAGCGTGGTGTTGCCCCACTGGTCGCAGGAGCTCCAGACCGCGGCCTGGGCGGGGGCGGAGGCCACGCCGACGGTGAGGCCGAGGGCGAGGGCGGGGACGGCCAGGACCTTGCCGATCCTGCTCGTGATGCGTGGTGCCATGGGGTTCCTTCCATGGGTGGGGGGAGATCGCCGGTGTCACCGCGCCCTCAGGGTGAGGACGCGGTCTTCGTGGGCGACGAGGTCGAGCGGCTCGGCGCCGTCGGAAGTCCTCAGTTCGATGCGGACGGTGCGGGTGGGACGCAGGACGGCGGTGGCGCCGTCCTCGGTCCAGGTGAGGTCGAGGAGGGCGCCGAAGCGGGTCCGTACGCCGTGCAGCGCCCCGCGCGGGTGGCCGGCGGGCGGGGCGGGCAGCAGGACCAGCCGGCCGGGGGTGGACTGCACGAGCGCCTCGATCAGCACGGCCGGGAGGGTGTGGGCGG
>NZ_LIRG01001021.1 GCF_001419695.1 Streptomyces prasinopilosus | reverse complement strand
CGGGGGTTCCCCCGAGGAGATTCACCATGACGCTCACCCTCACCATCGACACCGTGCGCTGGCGGGAACACCACCGCGGTGTCCTCGACCGGTTCCCGGGGCTCGTGCCGGTCTGCAAGGGAAACGGCTACGGATTCGGCCACCACCGGCTCATGCGGGAGACGGCCAGGCTCGGCATAGGGCTCGCCGCCGTCGGCACCGTTCAGGAGGCGGCCCTCGTGCAGGACGCCTTTCCCGGGGACCTCCTGGTCCTGACGCCGTACCGCAACGGGGAGGCCCCCCTGGAGCTGTCCGACGGGACCGTCCGCGTGGTCTCCACCCCCGAGCACTGCGACGGCCTGGCGGGGCGCCGGGTCGTGGTGGAGCTCATGTCCTCCATGAGACGGCACGGCATCACGGAGGACGACCTGCCCGCCCTGCGCGCGGTGATGGGCGGGTGGGAGTTCGAGGGCTTCTCCATCCACCTCCCGCTGAACCGGGTGGACGGCGCCGGCGGGGCCGGGGAGGTCGCCTCCTGGATGCGGCGGCTGCGCGGGGCGAGGATGCCGCTCCACCGCGTCTTCGTGAGCCACCTCTCGGCCGAGGAGATGGCCCGGCTGCACGCCGAGTTCCCCCGGACCTCCTTCCGGCTGCGCACGGGAACGAAACTGTGGCTCGGCGATCCGGGAGCCACCCGGTACCACAGCCGGGTGCTCGACGTCGTACCCCCGGAGCGGGGGGAACGCTTCGGCGCCGGACGGCGGCAGCCGCTCTCCGGCCGGTCCCTCGCCGTCGTGGCGGGCGGGACCTCGCACGGGGTGGGACTGCGGGCCCCCAGGAGGCTGAGTGGTCTGCGGGAGCGGGCCCGGCACGTCGCGGGCATCGGCCACGCCTGCCTCAACCGCCACCTGTCGCCCTTCGTCTGGGACGGCCGGCGGTGCCGCTTCGCGGAGCCTCCCCGGTCGCAGGAATCCGTCCTGCTGGTGCCCGGGGACGGTCCACCGCCGGTGGCCGGCGACGAGGTCGCGGTCCAGCTGCGCTACACCATCACCCGTCCCGACCGCGTCGTGGAGGAACCACGGGTCCCCCTGGACGCGTTCGCGGTCACGGGCTCCGCCCCGGAGCGGGGATGATCCGTCCCGGGGAGGCAGCCGGGCC
>NZ_LIRG01001020.1 GCF_001419695.1 Streptomyces prasinopilosus | reverse complement strand
GCCCGCGCCGGGGTGCCGCCCGCCCGCGGGACGACCCCGGCGACCGCGGCGCCCAGCCCTTCCGGGCGGGCGGGCGGCACCCCGGCGCGGGCGGCGAGGGTGAGGACGAGCCGGGCCGCGACCGCCGCGGCCACGGCGGCGAGCGCGCCCCGGGCCCACGAGTCGCCGTACGCCTGGGCCAGCGCGGCCACTTGGGCCAGCAGCACCAGGACGAGGGTGAGCACGCCGAACGGCCCGATGTCCGACTGCTTCATGATCCGCAGCGCGTCGTCGGCCGGCTTGCCGCTGCCGAGGCCGTCCGCGACGTCGGCCAGCCCGTCGAGGTGCAGCCCGCGTGTGAGGACGGCGGGCACGGCGACGGTGGCGACGGCGGCGAGCGGCGCGCCCGCCCCGGGGAGCAGCAGCAGGAGTCCGGCGGCGGCGGCCGCGGCGCCCACCACCAGTCCGGCGAGGGGGGCGCACAGCATGCCGCCGCGCGCGGCCGGACGGTCCCAGCGGGTCACCCGGACCGGGAGCACGGTCAGGGTGCCGAAGGCGAAGCGCAGACCGTCGGACGGCGAGGCGGGGGAGGGAGCGGACACCGGCGCAGGCTACCCGGTGGTCGGCGGGGCGCCCCGGCCCACCGTGGATAAAGTGCGCTTATGGGACATTGGCTGCAGCGGAACATCGTCGAGCCGGGCAAGCTGCCGCTGCTCCTCGCCCTCGCCTCCTTCGTCCTCACCTTCCTGGCCACCCGGACCGTCACCCGGCTGATCCGGGCCGGCAAGGGCCCCTTCGGCAACGTCGAGACGGGCGGACTGCACATCCACCACGTCGTGCCCGGCGTGATCCTCACGGTCGTCGGCGGCTTCGGCGCGGTGGCGGGTGGCCTGCACGGCTTCGGACCGGCGCTCGGCGCGGTCGTCTTCGGCGTCGGCGCCGGTCTCGTCCTGGACGAGTTCGCGCTGATCCTGCACCTCGACGACGTCTACTGGACCGAGGCGGGCCGCCAGAGCGTCGAGGTCGTCGTCCTCACCGCCGCCCTGGTCGGGCTGGTGCTGGCGGGGTTCTCCCCGTTCGGGGTCGACGACCTCAGTGAGGACGAGCTCCAGAACCGCGCCGGCGTCGCCCTGAACGTCACGGGCAACTTCCTCTTCTCGCTCGTCGCCCTGAGCAAGGGCAAGGCGAGGATCGCCGTGTTCGGCGTGATCGTCCCCGTTGTCGCCGTGATCGGCGCGCTGCGCCTGGCCCGCCCCGGCTCCCCGTGGTCCCGGCGCTTCTACCGCCGCAGGCCCCGCGCCCGCGCGAAGGCCGTCCTGCGCGCCTACCGCCACGACCTCCGCTGGTCGGCACCCCGCCGCGCGGTCCAGGACTGGATCGGCGGCAAACCCGACCCCGACCCGTCCCGCCCGCCCGAACGCGGGTGACGGACGGGGCGGAGGGCCTGCGCCGGGGCGCGCCCCTTCGGCCGGTACGGGCACGGGCCGCCCCGAACGTCTTCCCGGGGCGGGGCCGGTGAGCGTTCGGCGCGAGGGGCTCCCGCCGCCGCGGCCGGGGCCGGCCCGCCGTGCCGATCACAAGCCGGAGCCGCTCCCCGCTCCGCCGGACGCGGGCGACAGGGGGGCCGCTTTGGCAGCGGCGACCCGGGACGTA
>NZ_LIRG01000102.1 GCF_001419695.1 Streptomyces prasinopilosus | reverse complement strand
CGCCGGGCCTGAAGGACTTCGTGTACGTGAGGACGCGGCCACGGAGGTCCACCAGTTCCCTGGACGCCGGAACGTTATCCCCCGTTTCCTCCCCCGTGTCCGCCTGGCAACCCGTCAATGTCAGAACAAGTAGCACTAGGGCGATAATTGGAAAGAAACGTGACTGTCTCGTAATGGTAATCGGCGTAGGGGCTGTGAGGACCATGTGAATATGACCGTGTGACACTGCGTAAGTCTCTCCCCAAGGTTCGGGTGGCTGCCACCCTGGTCGCCCTGACCGGGCTGCTGGCCTCGTGCGGTACCGCCGACGGTTCGGTGGAGCCCCAGGCCAAGCCGGGAGGGCGTTCCTTCACCGTCGCCGCCGCGGGCGACGTGCTCATCCACCCCGAACTGGTGGAACAGGCGGCCAAGGACGCGAAGGCGACCGGCAAGGGGGAGAAGGGCCTGGACTTCGGGCCGCTGCTCGCCGGGGTGAAGCCCGTCATCAGCAAGGCGGACCTGGCGATCTGCCACATGGAAACCCCCGTGGGCAAGCCGGAGGGGCCCTTCGAGGGGTACCCGGAGTTCCTGGTCCCGCCGCAGGTCCTGAGGTCGCTGAAGGACGTGGGCTACGACACCTGCTCGACCGCCTCCAACCACACGTTCGACCACGGGATGGACGGCGTGCGGCGCACGCTGGACGCCATGGACGACGTGGGCCTCGGGCACACGGGGTCGGCGCGGTCGGTCAAGGAGTCGAAGCGGATCAACATCCGCGACGTCGAAGGCGTCAAGGTCGCGCACCTCTCCTACTCGTGGGAGTCGTTCGTCCACCCGGTACCCGAGAAGCAGAGCTGGGCTTTCAACGGAACCGACCTGGCCGCGATCAAGAAGGCCGAGGCCGATGCCCGCGCCCAGGGCGCCGAGGCGGTGCTCCTGTCGATCCACTGGGGCGCCGAGCACTACAACGAGCCGGGCGTCGCGCAGCTCCGGCTGGCGGAACGCATCGGTGAGGACACCGGCATCGACCTCGTGATCGGACATCACGCCCACGTCGTCCAGCCGATCCAGAAGGTGAACGGCACCTGGGTCGCCTACAGCCTTGGCAATCACGTGGCCCGGCACTCCTCGCCGACGGGGTTGACCGAGGAAGGGGCCATCGGCTGGTTCGAGTTCCAGGAGACCGCCGAGGGCTGGGACGTGAAGGCGCGCTACCGCACCACGCTGGTGGAGATCCCGCCGGAGGTGGAGGACGAGGAGGAGGTGCCCGAGGGCGCCGTGCAGGACCTCCGTCTGGTGGACGCCCAGCTGATGCTCGACGAGCCCGGCGACCTGTCCGAGGAGAGGCTCGCCCGCTACCGGCTGGCGATCGACCGGACCCGGGGCTTCCTCTACAACCGGGGCGCTCCCGGCGGCGACGGCCTGGAGCAGCTCCCGCTGAAGAAGTGACCGGCCCCACACCCGAAGTCCGCACCAGGCATACAACCTTGTCGGCGTTTATCAGTCTATTCAGTGACGACGTCGCACGGCCGCGGTCCTGGTGCGCCGGCGTACGCCCGGCATTCGCGTAAAGACCAAGGAAGACCACCGGTGACATCGAGCCATGTCGCGCCGCCCACGGCACAGAAGCGGCGCCGCAGCCGCCGACGGGCGGACATGCCGCTGCTCGGCGGCATCCGTCCGCCGATCGCGGTGCTGTGCGTCCTGATCCTCGCCCTGGCCGGGCTGACCGCCCAGGTGCTCGGCCCCGGCAGCGACCCCGTCGTGCCCAAGGCCGTGCTCTCCTCCCAGCAGCACTACGCCGAGGACGGGGCGATCGCCCTGCGCGCCTCGATCGACGAGCGCGTCACGGACCTGCGGCGCACCGCCGCCGCGCTGAACGCCGGGAAGCCGGCCGAGCCCGAGGACGTCCTCTCCGACCTCGGCAGGACCTACCAGAAGTGGACCGGGACCACCGTGGTGGACCTGGAGAGCGGGGACGTGCTCGCCGCACGCGGCGAACGCATCCCGCTCGCCTGGCTGGACAAGGAGACCCTCACCGGGAAGAGCGCCCTCCTCCCGCGCATGGTGCGGCTGGAGACCGGTGACGTCCGGCTGATGACGATGGTGGTCCTCGACCGCAAGGACGAGCCGCAGCAGCTCCTGATCGCCTCCAACAGCCTGTCCGTGCCGCCCATCACGCTCGGCCCGTTCCGCACCATGGCGGTCGCGGCCAAGGACGGCGAGGTGCTCGCGACGGCCGGATTCGAGCAGTCGGAGGCACTGAACTCCGACAAGCAGCGGGAGGAGCTCGACTTCCTCCAGAAGCAGATGTCCGACCTGTCCGCCCAAGCGGCCGAGCGGGCCGAGGAACACCCCGTCACCGCCAAGGAGCCCGGATCCCGCGGCTACCCCGGTGTCAGCGGGACCCTGACGGGCGACGACTACAACGGACGCATCGCCACCGCCGGATACGCCTCCCTGGCCTCCTCCGACCCCGAGGAGAAGGACAGCGTCGCCGCGGGCCTCGGGCTCACCGTCGTCGCCATGCTCCCCGTGGTCGCCGAGCAGAGCGGCTCCACCGGCCGGGAACTGTACGGACTGATCGCGGCCGGCGCCCTGGTGGTGCTCGGCCTGCTCGCCGCGGGATTCCTGTGGGCCCGGGTGCAGCGGCCCCTGCTGCGGCTGTTCCTGGAGTCCCGCCGGCTCGCCCGCGGCGACCTCACCCGGCCCGTGGGCACCTTCCGCGGTGGCGAGGCCGCCCGCGTCGGCAACGCCCTGGAACGGCTGCGGGGCCAGCTCGGCGGCCCGGGCGCACCGGACGGCCCCGGCGGCACCGACGGGGGAGGCGGTACGAGGCGCGCCGGCCGGACGCGGTTCGGGATCCGGATGCAGCTCGTGCTGACCGCCGTGCTGCTCCTCCTGTGGTGCGTGCCCGTCGGCCTGCTGCTGAACCGCACCGACGACTCGGTCAGCGTGCCCGCCACCATGGTCAACGACCAGCGCGACCGCACCGACCTGGTGTCCGACCGCGTCCGCCGGGCCCTGAACGAGGCCCAGGCCGACCTGGTCTCCACCTCCCGTCTCGTCGACGTCTCCGACCGGGACGCCACCGAGAGCGTGCTCGAGGACGCCCTGCGCAAGCACACCCGGTACGCCGCGCTGTACGTCGTCGGCGCGGACGGCGAGGTCGCGGCCCGCGCCGGCGGCGACCCGCACGACTGGAGCGACGGCAAGGACCTGCCGCTGGTCCGCGTGTCCGGGGAGGGCGGCAAGCGGCCGGTGGTCCAGGCCGGCGCGCCCGTACCGGAGGAGAAGGGCGTCACGCTGGTCGGCGAGGTGCGGATCGAGTTCCTCAACTCGCTGCTGAAGCGTCCCGGCCTCGGTGAGGTCCGCGTGGCGGACGCGAAGGGGCGGACCCTCGCCGCCAGCAACGGCTTCCTCGCCTTCGAGGAACTGCCCCGCGAGGCCCTGACCGACCTGGTCCGGGCGGCCGGCGTGCGGGTCGGCGCCGGACCCGTCGAGAACGGACTCCTCCTGCGCGACGGCGGCAACGTCACCGTCGCGGCCGCGGCTCCCTTCAGCGGCGGCGGTGTCGCCGCCGACGCCGGCTGGACCGTGGTCAGCTGGCAGGACGCCGACCGCTTCCAGATCACCGCGTACGAGCGGGAGGACCGCAGCGTGCTCGCGGGCCTGCTCGGGCTCGCCGCGATCGTGGTCTGCCTGGGCTGGGTGCACCTCGTGGTCGCCCGCCCGCTGCGCGCCCTCGCCACCAGCGCCGAGAAGCTGGCCGACGGCGACCTCAAGGCGGTGCTCTACCCCACGTACCACGACGAGGTGGGAGCGGTCGTCCGCAGCCTCGAACTGATCCGCCAGCAGCTCCAGGCCCGCCGGCAGCAGCAGCCCCGCCGAACCGCCGAGCCCCGACCCGCCGAACCCCGGCCGACCGAGCCCCGACCCGGTGAACCCCGGCTCGGCGCCGGAGGAAGGTGACCCGCCGTGCTCTACCTCTACTGCGCCCTGCTCGTCTGCTGCCTGCTGCTGTTCGTCGCGGGCGTCATCGAGCAGCGCCGGCACTACGCCGCCCTGCACTCCATACCGTCCCGGGTCCTGGTCAACGGCATCCGCGGCAAGTCCTCCATCACCCGGCTGTGCGCCGGCGCCCTGCGCGGCGGTGACCTGACCACGGTGGCCAAGACGACCGGCACGGCCGCCCGGTTCATCCACCCGGACGCGACCGAGGAGCCGGTCTACCGCAAGTTCGGCATCGCCAACGTGGTGGAGCAGATCGGCATCGTCCGCCGGGCCGCCGCGTACCGGCCCGACGCGCTCGTCATCGAGTGCATGGCGGTCATGCCGGCCCTCCAGGAGGTCAACCAGAGCAAGCTGATCCGCTCGACGATCGGCGTGCTGTGCAACGTCCGCGAGGACCACCTCGCCGAGATGGGCCCCACGCTCGACGACGTGGCCCGTTCGCTGTGCCGCTCGATGCCGCAGGACGGCATCTGCGTCACCGCCGAGAAGGATCGTTTCGACATCCTCCAGGAGGAGGCGGACGCCCGGAACTGCAAGCTGATCTACGCGGACCCCGAGATGGTCACCGACGAGGAGCTGCGCGGCTTCAGCTGGTTCACCTTCAAGGAGAACGTCGCGATCGCCCTGGTCGTGGCCGAGCTGCTCGGCGTGGAACGCGAGGTCGCCCTGCAGGGCATGTACGACGCCCCGCCGGACCCCGGTGTGCTCTCCGTGGAGAAGTACGTGACCGAGGAGAACAAGCGGCTGGCCTTCGCCAACGTCTTCGCGGCCAACGACCCCGAGTCGACGCTGATGAACATCAACCAGCTGCTCGACCTCGGCGCCATCCGCCGCCCGCTGAACGTCGTGATCAACTGCCGCCCCGACCGCGTGGAGCGCAACGGGCAGATGGGCGAGATCGTCCCCGACCTCCAGCCGGACAACGTCTTCGTCATCGGGCACCCCGCCAAGAGCGCCATCGACGCCATCCCCGCCGAGTGGCGGGACCGCGCGGTGGACCTGGGCGGCGACCGCCGGGACGCCCACGAGTTCATGCCGGAACTGCTCGGCCGCATGTCCGACGGCTCCTCGCTCGTCGCCATCGGCAACATCCACGGCCAGGGCGAGGAACTGCTGGAGTACCTGGCCGAACTCCCCGCGGACGACACGCCCGACCCGGATCAGCCGGCGGGCCCGGAGCAGCCGGACGGCCCGGACCGGACGGCCCAGGCCCCGGCCGCCGCGGTCCCGGCGCAGCAGGCGCCCCGCCTGGACCCGTTCGCCGCCTACCCGACGGCGTACGAGGAGCGCTACCAGGCCTCCCGTACCCAGGAGATCCCGCTCATCCGCCGCCGCGCCGCCCAGCAGGCGGCACCCGGGACGGCCGCGCAGGCCGCGCCCCAGGGGCAGCCGGGTCAGCAGGGGCAGCCGGGTCCGTACGGACAGCAGGGACGGCAGGACCGGTACGCCCCGCAGGACCGGTTCCCGCGGCAGGGCCAGTACCAGCAGCACCCGCAGCACGCGGAGCACGAGCGGTACGAGCAGCGTGAGCCGTACGAGCGGCGTGAGCGGCACGAACAGGGGCGCGCCCAGCACGCACCGCAGCAGGGGCAGCGGCCTCCGCAGTACGGCCAGCGCCCTCCCCAGCAGGAGCAGCGCCCCCCGCAGTACGGGCAGCGGCCTCCCCAGCAGGGGCAGCGGCCTCCGCAGTACGGGCAGTACCAGGAGCACGGGCCCGAGCGGCACGGCCGGCCGCACCACGACCAGCAGCCCGACGGCGGGCCCCGGTACCCGACCGACGAGGACGGCGGCGGACCGCCTCCGCGTCGCTGACCCACCGCGGGCCGACCGCCCCCCTTCCTTCCGCACACCTGCCCGGAGACCCCGTTGATCACCGCCGCACTGACTCCCGAGATGGCCGCTCTGGGCATCGCGATAGGTCTGTTCTTCTCACTGCTGTGCTACCTCACCACCAACCTGTCGCCCGGCGGCATGATCACCCCGGGCTGGCTGGCGCTCACCCTGATCGAGGACCTGCAGCGCGCGGCGATGGTGGTGGGCGTGACGGCCCTGACCTACGCGGGCACCAAGGTGATGCAGCGACTGGTGATCCTGTACGGCAAGCGGCTGTTCGCCGCGGTCGTCCTGCTGGGCGTGCTGCTCCAGGGCACCGTGATGATCGTGCTCTCGCTCGAGTTCCCGCTGCTGTACGGCAACCAGACCCTCGGGTTCATCGTGCCCGGTCTGATCGCCTACCAGCTGGTGCGCCAGCCCAAGGGGCCCACCCTGCTGGCCACCGGCACCGTGTCGCTCATGGCCTACATCGTCATCGCCGCCGGCCTGCTGCTCGGCGTCATGCCCACCGTCTGACCACAACCGAGGAGCATTCCGATGGCAGGGAAAGGGAAGAAGAAGACGCGCCACATCGTCCCCGGACTGGTGGTGCTCACACTCGTCGCGGCGTCCGGCTACCTCACCGTGGAGCTGCGCAAGCAGGAGGTGCCCGGGGTCACCGAGGTCCGCAACGTCGGCGTCCTCGACGGCACCGGCGGCTCCGGGGGCGGGGCGGACGACAGCAAGGCGACCTGGTCCCGGCTGGAGAACCCGGCGCGCTCGGTGCTGCGCGGCGGCGACGGGCAGATCGTCGCGGTCCTCACCGACGGGTCGCGCACCGCGACGCTGACCGGGAAGGCCCGCACCTTCCAGGAGCCGGCCGCGACCAAGTCCAAGGTGTCCACCCGCGACTGGGTCCGGATCATGCCCGAGGCGTGGAAGAAGGGCGCGGAGAAGGAACAGTGGTTCAAGGACTGGTACGCGGAGAACAAGGACAGTGAGGAGGACGACCTCTTCGCGTTCGCCTTCCAGTACGTGGCCGGCGCCCCGGACAAGAAGGACGAGCAGGGCACGGTCTACGCCGGCGACGCCGACTTCGGCCCGCTCAACACCACCGGCGCGGAGGGCGGCGACCTGCGCCTGGAGCAGTCCGACTTCTACGACTTCCTCGGCGTCCCGTACCCGTTCCGGGACGGCGTCATCGGGGCGCCGGAGACCATGCGGGCCAGGGCCCTGGACTGCTCCGGCTTCATCCGCATGGTGCTCGGCTACCGGGCCCGCTACCCCCTGATGTCCTCGGACGCCTCCACCGGCGACGGACTGCCGCGCACCGCCAACGGCATGGCCCGCTCCAAGCTGGGCGCCGACGTGCTGCCGCTGACCGGGGTCTCCGCGGAGGACCGGCCCGCCAACATCGACCAGCTCCAGCCCGGCGACCTGGTCTTCTTCAAGCTCGACGCGCGGACCAAGGAGCGGCTCGACCACGTGGGC
Organism: Streptomyces prasinopilosus; assembly: GCF_001419695.1. Classification (GTDB taxonomy): domain Bacteria; phylum Actinomycetota; class Actinomycetes; order Streptomycetales; family Streptomycetaceae; genus Streptomyces; species Streptomyces prasinopilosus. Next base: position 1,196 of record NZ_LIRG01000102.1, on the reverse strand, counting down.
ATGGTCCTCGGCTACGACACCGAGGGCCACCTGATCTTCGTGTCCAGCCGTGAGGAGGTCAACGGCCCGACCATCGGCGACATCGGCGGCGTCTCCCGGCTGGACGGCAACGGCTACTACGCGAAGACGCTGCGCAGCGCGAAGCGGCTGTGAGGCGCCGGGACGACGGAGCACCGGAGCACCCGGGTACCCGAGCACCGGGCCGGACCCGGCCCGGTGCCCCGGTGCTCGGTCGTCCCGGGAGCGCGTCCGGCCGTCGTCACCCCTCCGCGGCGGCCGAGGCCTGGGCCTCGCCGCGACGGCGGATCTGACGGAAGGTGAACTCCGCGAGATCGTTGCCGGTGGAGAAGACCGCCTGGTCCCTCTCCGTCACGTCCTTGGCCGCGGTGAAGCCGGAGAGGGTGAAGTAGGCGTAACGGCCGTAGGAGTTGGTGGTCGAGCGGCAGACCGCGCCGTCGCAGAACTCCTTCACACCGCCGCCCGCGAGGGACTTGACGATGCTCCTGGCGTCGGCCTGCTGCTTGACCTTGGCCGCCTGGGCCTCGGTGTCGAAGACGGCCACGCCCACCGTCACCGCGATGCCGTCCCTGGTGTAGGTGACCCGCATCAGGCGGCCGCAGCCGTTGTCCGTGAGGACCTTGGGCAGCGTGGCCTTGGCGGCCGAGGCGCAGTTGCGGGTGTCGGCCGTCGGGCCCTTCTTGTACACCGTCTCGCCCATGGTGAGCTGCGTGCCCGGGAAGAGGACGTCCGGGTTCAGCGGCGCCCGGTCCTTCTGGGCGCTGGAGACGAAGTCCTTCGGGTCCAGCGGCGGCGGCGCGCTCGTCGGGGCGAACGACGGGACCGTGCCGGTGGGGCTCGGCAGGCCCGCGGTCGCCGGCGCCTGGGAGGACGGGTCGGAGGCCTGGTTGCCGCCGTTCGCCGAGACGACGGCCATCGCCACGGCCGTGCCGATCGCGACGGTGGCGACCGCGCCGCCGCCGATGAACAGCAGGCGCCGTCGTTTGTGGCGCGTCTCGGACGCCTCGGCGAGGGCGGCCCAGTCCGGTGCCTGGCCACTGTCGCCCCCGCCGCTCCAGGGCTGCTGGGACTGCGGTTTCCAGGGATCCCACTGCGAAGGAGGTCCCCCCTGCCCATAACTCATGGGGCGCATCTTAGACGGGGAGCGGGGTGTGCCGGTCCCCGTCTAAGATGCGCCC
>NZ_LIRG01001019.1 GCF_001419695.1 Streptomyces prasinopilosus | reverse complement strand
GTCCTCGGGGGAGGGAGAGGACCGGGGGGCGGTGAACGTGTCGTCCGCGTGGCGGAGCTGTTTCGTTCCTGTGGGCCCTCTTGTGCGATTCCTGTGGAACCCTCAATCTTTCGACTGACGCACGCGGTTGTTCCGACAGGGGGCATTGACATGCCCACGTCATTCGTGTCCGGCCGTGCCGCACGCGCGGCACGTGCGTCGACAGCACCGCCCCCACGGCAACGCTCCCCGACCGAGGAGGAACCCTCACATGGCGTCGATGCGTCACCCCCACCGAAGACTGGCCACTCTCGGCGTCGCGACCAGCGCGGCGCTCATGGCGGGCCTCGTCTCCGCGCTCCCCGCCGGCGCGGCCCCGGCCGCCGAAGGCAGCATCCAGTACGAGGGCGCTGCGAACGCCGTCAGCGACAGCTTCATCGTGACCCTGAAGGCGGACCGGGCGAAGTCCGGTTCCGCCGAGGGCCGTGCCGTGGCGAAGAAGTACGGCGCCGAGATCGAGCGGACGTACACCAAGGCGCTCAACGGGTACGAGATCGAGGCCTCCGAGGCCGAGGCGAAACGTCTCGCCGCCGACCCGGCCGTCGCCTCGGTGGTCCAGAACCGCACCTTCCACACCACCGCCACCCAGACCAACCCGCCCTCCTGGGGCCTGGACCGCATCGACCAGGCGAACCTGCCGCTGAACAGCGCGTACACCTACCCGGACTCGGCCGGCCAGGGGGTGACGGCGTACATCATCGACACCGGCGTCCACATCTCGCACAGCGACTTCGGCGGCCGCGCCTCCCACGGCTACGACGCCGTCGACAACGACAACGTCGCCCAGGACGGCAACGGCCACGGCACCCACGTCGCGGGCACCGTCGCGGGCACCGCCCACGGCGTGGCCAAGAAGGCCAACATCGTCGGCGTCCGCGTGCTGAACAACGCCGGCTCCGGCACCACCGCCGGGGTCGTCGCCGGCATCGACTGGGTCGCGCGCAACGCGGTCAAGCCGGCCGTCGCCAACATGTCCCTGGGCGGCGGCGCCGACAGCACCCTCGACGCGGCCGTGCGCAACGCGATCAACGCCGGCATCACCTTCGTCGTCGCGGCCGGCAACGAGTCCACCAACGCCTCCACCAAGTCCCCGGCCCGGGTGACCGAGGCGATCACCGTCGGCGCCACCACCTCCACCGACGCCCGCGCCAGCTACTCCAACTACGGCTCGGTCGTGGACATCTTCGCCCCGGGCTCCTCCATCACCTCCGCCTGGCACACCGGCAACACGGCCACCAACACCATCTCCGGCACGTCCATGGCGAGCCCGCACGTCGCCGGCGCGGCCGCCCTGCACCTGGCCGCCAACCCCTCGGCCACCCCCGCCCAGGTCTCCTCCGCGCTGACCTCCTCCGCCACCAGCGGTGTCGTCGGCAACCCCGGCACCGGTTCCCCCAACCTCCTGCTGCGGGTCGGGCAGGGCGGCACCACCCCGCCGCCCCCCGGTGACCGCTTCGAGAGCACCCAGAGCGTCGCCATCGCCGACAACTCCACCGTCGAGACCCCGATAACCGTCTCCGGGGTCTCCGGCAACGCGCCCTCCGACCTGGCCGTCGAGGTGGACATCACCCACACCTACATCGGTGACCTCCAGGTCCAGCTGATCGCCCCCGACGGCTCGGCGTACACGCTGAAGGCGTACGGCACCGGCGGCAGCGCGGACAACATCGACACCACGTACACGGTCAACGCCTCCTCGGAGACCGCGAACGGCACGTGGAAGCTGCGCGTCAGCGACAACTACACGCGTGACACCGGCCGGCTGAACGGCTGGGCCCTGCAGTTCTGATCCGACGGGGGGCCGGTCCGCGGCAGCCGACCGGTCCCCCGTCCCCCTCCTCGCCCCCGTGGCCGGGCTGCGAGCCGGTGAACCGGCCGCCCGCCACGGGGGCGAGGCGCGTGGACGAGGCGGGGGGTGGACGGCGTGCCCCCGGCGGTCGCGCCGTCCGCTCCGCACCGCACAGGGACGCCCCCGGCGCCCCGGCCGGCCGCGCCCACGAGGCGCGAAGCCGCCCGCCGGTCCGCACCGGCGCACGCCCCTCCCCGCGGCGGCACGGCGGCACCGG
>NZ_LIRG01001018.1 GCF_001419695.1 Streptomyces prasinopilosus | reverse complement strand
GGCGGTCGTCACCGTCCGCCCCGGGCGCGGGGCGTGCACCATGGCGCCGTCGCCGAGGTACATGCCGACGTGGCTGGCGTCGTTCCAGTAGATGATGAGGTCGCCCGGCCGCATGTCCCGGACGGCGACGCGCGGCAGCCGTCTCCACTGCTCCTGCGAGGTGCGCGGGACGGTCCGCCCGGCCGCCGCCCACGCCTGTGAGGTCAGCCCCGAGCAGTCGTACGCCTCCGGGCCCTCGGCGCCCCACACGTACGGCTTGCCGATCTGGGCGGTGGCGTACGCGACGGCCTTCCTGCCCTGTGCGGTCGCCCCGGCCGCGACGCCTTCGAGGACGCCGGACTCCAGCCAGGCGGCCTGGGCCCTCTCGGCGGCCTCCCGCTCCAGCTCGGCCAGGCGCTCCTTCTCCTCCTGCTCCAGCTCGGACTCGACCTTCTCGGCCGCCGCGATCCTCTTCTCGATCTTCCGCTGCGCCTTGGCCCTGGCCCTGCGGCCCGTCTCCAGCTTCCGCCACCGGGCTTCGGCGTCCTCCGCGTACTGCTCCAGGTCCTCCTGGGTGCGCCGCATCTCGCCGAGCAGGCCCTTGGCCGCGTGCTGGCCCTGACGTATCCGGCCCGCGCCGACGAGGAAGTCCTGGGGGTCGTCGCTCAGCATCAGGTGGGCCTCGGGCGGCAGTCCGCCGCCGCGGTACTGGGACGCGGCCGCGGCACCCGCGCGGTCCTCCAGGTCGTCCAGCTTCTCCCGCCCCCTGACGATCTTCCCGGTCAGCTCGACGATCTCGGCGGACTGCTGCTTCGTCCGCTCCTCGGCGGCGTTGTACTCCTCGGTGGCGACGGCCACCGCGCGGTAGAGCCTCTCGAGCTTCTTGCGCACGGCTTCGAGGTCCCTGGACGGCGCGGCCCCGGAGTCCTCACCGGGGTGCGTGCCGGCGCTCGCGGTCGTGCCCGGGGAGGGGCGGGGGGTGGGAACCGCGAACGCCGTGCCCGGTGCCGCCAGCACGGTGATCGCGCAGACCACGGCCACCGCCGTCGCCGTCAGAGTGCGCCTGCCCGTCTTCATGACCCCGCCCCCAAGCCGATCAACCGTCAGTGACGCCTCGTCACTCGGGGGATGGTGCCATGCCGGCCTGTGGGGTGACCAGAGGTAACCCCTCCCCGAGCATGGGGTTCGCCCCTCGATGTGACGAACGGCTCCCGGAAATCGTGCCCGGCGTCGGCGTCGGCGTCGGCGTCGCCCTCGGCTTCGGCGCTGACGGCGGCGCCGGCACCGGCCGGAGCCCCGAGGTCCCGGGCTTCCGAGGTCCCGGAGCGTTGCCTCCTCCCCCCGGGGTGGCGCCTCACCCTCCGGGGGCGCGTCGGCTCATCCTCGGGGTGCCAGGGCCTCCCAGCACACCGTGACCTCGCCCTGCCGCCACCGTGCCGGGCCGTCCGTCACCGGCCAGTCGGCCGCGAGGTCCCGCACCGTACGGATCCAGCGCTGGCGGGCGCCGTACGAGGCGTAGGGTGCCGCCGCCGCCCAGGCGCGGTCGAAGTCGCGCAGGAAGGCGTGCACCGGCTCGCCGGGGACGTTGCGGTGGATGAGCGCCTTCGGCAGGCGTTCCGCCAGGTCCGAGGGGCGCTCCAGGGAGCCGAGGCGGGTCGCGAACGTGACCGTGCGCGGCCCCTCGGGGCCGAGGGCGACCCACACGTGCCGCCGTCCGATCTCGTCACAGGTCCCCTCGACCAGCAGCCCTCCGGGCGAGCCCCGCCCCGGGGCGGCCGGCCCTGGTCCGCGCGGCGAACGTCCTGCGCCAGTACGACGAGGCCGAGGTCGCCGCCGTGTGGCAGCGGCTGTGCGCGCGGCTCGCACCGGCCGCCCCGGGGCGGGGCTCGCCCG
>NZ_LIRG01001017.1 GCF_001419695.1 Streptomyces prasinopilosus | reverse complement strand
AGATGGTGATAAGAGACAGGTCCCCGCCGGGGCCCCCGGGCTCCCGCCCGCCGTAAGGTGAGACACATGAACGATCGCATGGTGTGGATCGACTGCGAGATGACCGGCCTCTCGCTGTCGGACGACGCGCTCATCGAGGTGGCCGCCCTCGTCACCGACTCCGAGCTGAACGTGCTCGGCGACGGTGTCGACATCGTCATCCGCCCGCCGGACGGGGCGCTGGAGACGATGCCGGAGGTGGTGCGCCAGATGCACACCGCGTCCGGACTGCTCGACGAGCTGGCGGACGGCACCACGCTGGAGGACGCCGAGCAGCGCGTCCTCGCGTACGTGAAGGAGCACGTCAAGGAGCCCGGCAAGGCCCCCCTGTGCGGCAACTCCGTCGGCACGGACCGCGGGTTCCTGCTGCGGGACATGCCGACGCTCGAGGACTACCTGCACTACCGCATCGTCGACGTGTCCAGCATCAAGGAGCTGTCGCGCCGCTGGTACCCGAGGGCCTACTTCAACAGCCCCGAGAAGAGCGGCAACCACCGGGCGCTGGCCGACATCCGCGAATCCATCGCGGAACTGCGCTACTACCGCGAGGCCGTCTTCGTGCCGCAGCCGGGCCCCGACTCGGAGACGGCGAAGAAGATCGCCGCCAAGCACGTCCTGCCCGCGCGGTAGGCACGCGGCGGGCGTCCGGCGGGCGGCTTCCGAGGGCCGTCCGGGGGGCGCCGCGAAACCCTGGCGCGAGCACCCCTGCGGACCAGGTACACTTTTTCTCGGCGCGGTCGGGAAAGACCCGGTCTCCTCCGACGGCCGCCATGGTGGGTGTAGCTCAGCTGGTAGAGCACCTGGTTGTGGTCCAGGATGCCGCGGGTTCAAGTCCCGTCACTCACCCTCCGGCAAGAGGCCGGTGACCTGCAGCAATGCGGTCACTGGCCTCTTGCGTTCCGGGTACGCCCGCTCCCTCGCGACGAAGGCCGTCGGGCACACCGGGCACCCCACCCCCGGCACCGCGCACGCCCGCGCCTCCGGCACGGACCGCACCGAACGGCTCGCCCGGACCGGTGGGCCCACCCCCGTCATCTCCGCGCCTCCGCCCCGTCCGGGCGCGCCGGACGGGGTCACGACGAGGCGCGCTCCACCAGCTCCGTGGCCAGCACCACCTGGCGCCGGTCCAGTTCCCGGGAGGCGGCCGGGCGGCGGTCGGCCACCTCGGCGCGGAGGCGGCCGATCATCGTGCGGCCCATCTCCTGGATGGGCTGGCGCACGC
>NZ_LIRG01001016.1 GCF_001419695.1 Streptomyces prasinopilosus | reverse complement strand
CGATCAGCAGCACCTTGCCGACGTGGCCGCTGGACTCCACGAACCGGTGGGCGTCGGCCGCGTCCCGCATCGGGATCTCACGGTCGACGACGGGGCGCACGTGACCGCCCTCGATCAGCGGCCAGACGTGTTCCCGCACGGCCGCGACGATCGCCGCCTTCTCCGCCGGCGGCCGGGCGCGCAGCGAGGTCGCGCTGACGGCGGCGCGCTTGCCGAGGAGGGTGCCGATGTTCAGTTCGCCCTTGACGCCGCCCTGCATGCCGATGATCGCGAGCCGGCCGTTGACGGCGAGGGCCCTGACGTTGCGGTCCAGGTACTTGGCGCCCATGTTGTCGAGGATGACGTCCGCGCCGGCGCCGTCGGTGGCCTGCTCCAGCTCGGCCACGAAGTCCTGCTCACGGTAGTTGATCAGGATGTCGGCACCCAGTTCGGCGCAGCGCTCCAGCTTCTCCTTCGTGCCGGCCGTGACGGCGACCCTGGCCCCGACGGCCTTGGCGAGCTGGATCGCCATGGTGCCGATGCCGCTGGAACCGCCGTGCACGAGCAGCGTCTCACCGGGACGGAGGTGGGCCACCATGAAGACGTTCGACCAGACCGTGCAGACGACCTCCGGGAGTGCCGCCGCCCGCTTGAGGTCGAGCCCCTCCGGGACGGGCAGCAGCTGGCCGACCGGGACGGCGACCCGCTCCGCGTACCCCCCGCCCGCGAGCAGTGCGCACACCTCGTCGCCGACCGCCCACCCGGTCACCCCGGGACCGAGCGCGGCGATGCGGCCGGAGCACTCCAGGCCGGGGTAGGGGGAGGCGCCGGGCGGAGGATCGTAGAAGCCCTGCCGCTGCATGATGTCGGCGCGGTTGACGGCACCGGCCACCACCTCGACCAGCACCTCGCCCGCACCGGGAACGGGATCGGGGACCTTCGTCCACACCAGCGTCTCGGGCCCGCCGGGTTCGGGAATCGTGATCGCATACATGGGAACGACGCTACCTCCGACCCGGGCGGAGGCGGCTCAAGTGCGGGGGTGGTGCGGCACGGGGGCCGGGCCGGAGACCGGCCCGGGCCGTAGGAG
>NZ_LIRG01001015.1 GCF_001419695.1 Streptomyces prasinopilosus | reverse complement strand
TCGGCCTGCTGCTCGGCGCCGTCGCGCTCGCGCGGCTCGCCCAGCACCGCCACGCCGGGCGGCGGTCGTGAAGGGGCGCCGAGCAGCAGGCCGAAGTCGCGCAGGGCGATGTCGTAGTGGCCCGGGACGGTCAGCAGATTGACGATGATGCCGGCCAGCCAGCCGGCCACGAGCCAGGCTCCGAAGCGCGGGGCCAGCGCCACGGTGAGACCGGCCGCGATCTCCACCACCCCCACCGCGTACATGGCCGCCTGGGCGCTGCCGGGGACCAGGCCGTCGATCCACGGCGCGAGGTAGGCGGGCCAGTCCGTGAGCAGGTTGGCGAACTTGTCCAGTCCGAACAGGACGGGCGCCACCGTGAAGGCGGCGCGCAGGATCACGAACGCCTGGCGGCCGGGGTCGGTGAGCATCGCCCGCCGCGGGGCGGCGGAGGTGGTGCTTGTGGTTGCGGAGGACATGGTCCCCTCCTTCTATCGGCAAGGTTCATTGGTAATAGAAACGCCGATCCCGTCTATAGTCAATGGCCGTGGGTTTTACACTGGTGTTCGTGGACACCCCGAAGGAAGTACGCGACCCGGACGTCTCCGCCGTCGCCGCTCTCGACGAGCCGACCCGCAGGAGGCTGTACGACCACGTGGTGCGCCAGCCGGGCCCCGTCGGCCGTGACGAGGCGGCCGCCGCCCTCGGACTGGCGCGACGGACCGTCGCGTTCCACCTGGACCGGCTGGCCGACGAATCACTGCTGGACGTCGTGTACGAACGCCGCAGCGGACGCTCCGGACCGGGCGCGGGAAGGCCGGCCAAGCTCTACCGCCGCTCGGCGAGGCAGGTCGCGGTCAGCCTGCCCGACCGCCGCTACGAGCTGGCCGGACGGCTCCTCGCCCAGGCCGTGGAGGAATCCGACGCGACGGGCGAACCGGTGCGCGAGGTGCTGCACCGCAAGGCCGAGGAACTCGGCGCGCAACTGGCAGAGCAGGACGAGACGGACGTCTTCGGCCTGCTGGAGCGCCACGGCTTCGAGCCGCGCCGCGAGGGCGACGCCATCGTTCTGGCGAACTGCCCCTTCCACGCCCTGGCCCGGGAGCACACCCGGACGGTGTGCGGCATGAACCTCCACCTGCTGCGCGGTGTCCTCGACGGCAGGGACGGGACAGGACTCCGGGCATGCCCGGCACCCGGCCCCGGACGGTGCTGCGTCCGACTGCAGCCGGCCGCCTGACCAGGCCTGAACCGCGGAATCCCGGTCGCCGTGACTCCCGGGCGGGCGACCTCCCGGCCCGGAGTCGTCCGGCGAGGACCGAACGCGACGGTCTCCCGAGATGCCGATGCGCCGATGCGTGACTAGGCTCATGGAGTGAATGCCGCGAGCACGGCGCGCCCGGCCGACCGGTTCCCGAACCGAGCGGACCATGGCCACAGTGATCGCCCGTGTGTACCGACGGGCGGCCTGGAGGCGTCGGCGGTCGAGCCCGTGCACCGGATCGGCATTCAGTGAAATCCAAAGACCCTGTCGCAACTTCCGTTTGCGGCTGCGGCCATCCATTCCCGTACTCCTTCCGGGATGCGGGAGACGATGGAGCGAAAGGTATTTCCCATGCGAACACAACGCGTGAGGCGTCTCGCCATGGCGTCCGCCGCAGGACTGCTGATGGCCGGTGGTGTCGCCGTCGGTACAGCCGGCACCGCTTCTGCCTCCTCCCAGGACTACGGGCACAGCCAGTACTGCGAGGACCACCACTCAGGGTGGTGGAACGACGACTGCGACGACTACTGGCGTGGCGGCAACGGCGACTACAACGATCACCACGACAACCACCGTGGCGATTACAACGACCGCTACGACAACGACCGCTACGACAACGGCCATCACGACAACGACCGCTACGACAACGGCCACTACGACAACGATCGTGGCGGCAACGGACACCACGACAACGACCACTACGGCAACGACCGTGGCGGCAACGGCGATCACAACGATCGTGGCGGCAACGGACACCACAACGACAGGGACTGATAACACGCCGACGACAACGCGATGTGCGACCCC
>NZ_LIRG01001014.1 GCF_001419695.1 Streptomyces prasinopilosus | reverse complement strand
TGGCGGGCGCGTCCCGGGACGCCTCCGAGTCCGCCACCGCTGCCGTCGCGCCCGCCCCCAGCGCCACTCCCGCGGTCGCCAGGACGGCCAGGGCGCGCCGGACGGCCGGCCTCCCGGGTACTGCGTGTCGGCCCATCGCCGCTCCCGCCTCTCACCTCCGCCGGCCGCTCCCTGCGAGTGACCGGACCGACGCGCAGCGTAGTCGAGGTGTGGTACGCGCCTCAAAGCGGGCCCGGACGGTCGTCCGCCACCCGTTCGATGCCTCAGACTGGTGTCCCGTGAGTTCCCAGTCGCCCTTCTCCGCGCGTGTCGTGCTGCTCTGCGGCCCCTCCGGCTCCGGCAAGTCCCTCCTCTCGGCCCGCTCCGGCCTGCCCGTGCTGCGCCTCGACGACTTCTACAAGGAGGGCGACGACCCGTCGCTGCCCCTCGTGGCGGGCGGCTGCGACATCGACTGGGACCACCCCGGCTCCTGGGACGCGGACGCCGCCGTCGCCGCGATCGACCGGCTGTGCCGTACGGGCCGCACGGATGTGCCCGTCTACGACATCGGCCTGAGTGCCCGTACGGGCGCCTCGCACGTGGACTTCGGCACCGCCCCGCTGTTCATCGCGGAGGGCGTCTTCGCCGCGGAGATCGTCGCCCGCTGCGGCGAACTGGGCCTCCTGGCCGACGCGCTGTGCCTGAGCCGAGGCCCGGTGAAGACCTTCCGCCGCCGCTTCCTGCGGGACCTCAGGGAGGGCCGCAAGTCCGTTCCGTTCCTGCTGCGCCGCGGCTGGCGGCTGATGCGGCTGGAGCGCTCGATCGTCGCCCGCCAGACCGCGCTCGGCGCGCACCCCTGCGACCGCGACGAGGCCCTGACCCGCCTCGCGGCGGTGCGGGACGCCGGCACTCCGGCCGGCACCGGGACGCTCACGGCGCGTACGCCCGCCCAGTCCTAGCCGGCACCGCGCCGGGGCACACGAGGGAGCGGGACCGGAAGGCCCCCCGGCCTTCCGGTCCCGCTCCC
>NZ_LIRG01001013.1 GCF_001419695.1 Streptomyces prasinopilosus | reverse complement strand
AGAGACCTCGGCCGCCCGGGTCTCCTCCCCGGGCGGCCGAGGTCTCTCGGACCGGTGCCTCTCGGGCCGGTGCTCCTCAGGAGGGACGGGCCGTCAGATATCGAGGCGGCGGCGGTCCTCGTCGTCCCACTTCTTGGTGTCGCGCGGCTCCACGTAGGGCTCCTCGTGGGGCGGGTGGCCCCCGGCGACGGCGCGCTGGCGGGCCAGCTCCGCGTCGAACTCCAGGCCGAGCAGGATGGCCAGGTTGGTGATCCACAGCCAGATCAGGAAGATGATCACACCGGCGAAGGTGCCGTAGGTCTTGTTGTACGAACCGAAGTTCGCCACGTACAGCGCGAAGCCCGCCGAGGCGATCATCCAGATGACCAGGGCGAGGAAGCTGCCCAGCGTGATCCAGCGGAAGCCGCGGACCTTCGCGTTCGGGGTGGCCCAGTACAGGACCGCGATCATGATCGTGACCAGGAGGACCAGCACCGGCCACTTCGCGATCGACCAGACGGTCAGCGCCTCCTCGCCGACCCCGAGCGCGTCGCCGGCCCGCTGGGCCAGGCCACCGGTGAAGACCACGATCAGCGAGCTGATCACGGCCATCACCATCAGCAGCACGGTCACGCCGACCCGCACCGGGAGCACCTTCCACACCGGGCGGCCCTCGGGCATGTCGTAGACCGCGTTGGCGCTGCGGATGAACGCGGCGACGTAGCCCGACGCCGACCACACCGCCAGCACCAGACCCAGGATCGCCACGAGCGAACCGATGCCGCTCTGGCCCTGCATCTGCCGCACCGCGGAACTCAGCACTTCCCGGGCCTGGCCGGGGGCGAGCTGCTGGATGTTGTCCAGGATCGACTGCGTGGCCGACTGCCCGACGACGCCCAGCAGCGACACCAGCGCCAGCAGGGCGGGGAACAGCGCCAGGATCGAGTAGTAGGTCAGTGCCGCGGCCCGGTCGGTCAGCTCGTCCTTCTGGAACTCCTTCACGGTGCCTTTCAGCACCGCTGCCCAGGAACGTTTGGGAAGGTCGGTGGGGCTGTCCGGGGCCCGCTCCTCCACCTGCTCGTCGGGCCCGGCGTCGAGATCCCGTCCGGTGTCCCGGTCCCGTCCGGTGTCCCGGTCCCGTCCGGTCTCCTGGTCCCGTTCGGAGTCCCGGTCCCGTCCGGAGTCGAGATCCCGTTCGGAGCCGGGGTCCCGCCCCGTCCCGGTCCGGTCTTCCCCGGCCCGGTCCGTTCCGGTCCGGAGGTCCCCGGCCCGATGGTCCCCGGTCCGGAGGTCCTCGGCCCGGCGGCCTTCGTCCTCGCGGCTCTCGGCAGAGGTCTGCCCGCCGTGCTTCCTGTGCCATCCCACTGTCCGCGCCATTCCCTGCGGGTATCCGGCTCACCGCCACTCATGCACGGAGGCGGCTCCCGACGGCCCTCCCGGGCTCCGCTCCGGCGCCCCTCCCGCGTTTTCCCGCGTCCCCGGCCTGCCACTGCCCCCGGCCTTCCGCGCCGGTGGTGTCGCGGCCGGTCCGCACCGGCCGGCTCCGATTCCGGGAACCGCAGGTGCATCTCGTCCCCGATGTGGCACTTGCTGTCCCATGGAGTGGATGCACAGGACGAACCGGGCCGCCCGGCGCTGGGCGGGGACGGCCGTCGCGACGGTGCGGCGGGCCTGGGAGGGTCCGGGACGTGAACGGGACCTGGCGGTGCAGGCGGGCAAGGGAGCGCTGGCCGCCTGGGTGGCGTGGGCGGTGATGGGCTGGTGGCTCGAGGCGCCGATGGCGTTCGTGGCGCCGTGGGTCGCGGTGGTGCTGGTGGAGTCGACGGTGTACCGGTCGGTCGCGCACGGGCTGCAGCAGCTCGCGGCGATCGGGGTGGGCACGGCACTGGCGACGGCGGTGGCGCTGCTGCTGAACAGCACGATGGCCGCGATGGCCCTGGTGCTTCCGGTGGCGCTGCTCCTCGGGCAGTGGCAGCGCCTGGGGAGTCAGGGCGTCTACGCGGCCACCGGCGCGCTCTTCGTGCTGACCGGGGGCGAGGTCACCGTCGCCGGGTCGGCCGCCCGCGTCCTGGAGGCGGTCTTCGGCGCGGCGGTCGGAGTGGCGGTCAACGTGCTGATCCGGCCCCCGGTCTACCTGCGGGACGCCCGCGCCGCGCTGGAGGACGCGACCCG
>NZ_LIRG01001012.1 GCF_001419695.1 Streptomyces prasinopilosus | reverse complement strand
GCCTGAACCGTCCGGCCCGGGGCGAGCGGTCCGGGCCGGACGGTTCAGGCCGAGCGGTCCTGCGCGGCGCGTGCGACCTGGTCGAACCTCGCGCTCATGGCCGCCTGGAGCGCCTGAGCGCCCGACAAGGGCCGCACCATCACGGTGAGTCGGTCGATGCGGCCCTCGTCGTCGACGTGGATGATGTCGCACCCCTCGACCTCGCGGTCGTCCACCCGGGCGGTGAACACGAGGACGTGGTCACGGCCGTTCGCGTCATTGACCTCCCGCACATAGCGGAAGTCCTCGAAGACCTCCGCCACCGCGTGCAGGATCGCCCCGGTGACCGGCCTGCCGGTGTAGGGCTTGAAGACGACCGGACTGGAGAAGACGACGTCCTCCGCCAGCAGCGCTTCGGCGGCGTCCATGTCGTGCGCCTCCACGGCCTCACGGAATGCCCGCATCACAGTTCCTCACAGTCGACGGATCACACGGTGGGCACGAGGGTAGCCCCACGGCCGGCTCCCGGGTCCGGCGCCTGCCGTTCGGATCATGCCGCGGACCCGGGGTCCGGCACGCGCACCCGCGGCGTTGCCGTCACCCGCCGGCTCCCCGCTCTCGACCGGGCTCCAGCGGGGGACCCCCTCGTGCCGACCCCCTCCTCCGCCCTGCGTCCGCACGCACCGGGCCCCGCTCACCGGCATCGGACAGGCACCGTCCGTCTCCTGCGTCCTGATCCGAACGGCAGGCCCTAGGCTGGTCCGATGTTCAGCCCCGAGGGCCCCCGCCTGCGCGAACTCGCCGTCCAGATGCTGTCGTCCGTGGAACGCGGATACGACCTCCTCGCGCCGAAGTTCGACCACACCCCCTTCCGCACGCCCGACTCGGTGCTCGAGGCCACCGCCGCGGCGGTGCGGAGGCTGGGACCGTTCGACTCCGGACTCGACCTGTGCTGCGGCACCGGGGCCGGCATGGAGGTTCTGGCGGGGGTGTGCCGCCGGAGCGTCACCGGCGTCGACTTCAGCGCGGGCATGCTCGACGTCGCGCGCGAGCGGACCCGGCCCGGCGGGCCGGCGGCAGCCTGGGTGCGGGCGGACGCGCGGGCGCTGCCGTTCGGGCCGGCCTTCGACCTGGTGGTGAGCTTCGGGGCGTTCGGCCACTTCCTGCCGCGTGAACTGCCGGGGCTGTTCACCCAGGTCCACCGCGTACTGCGGCCCGGGGGGCGGTTCGCCTTCCCGGTGGTCGCCCCGCCCCGGCCGGGCTCCCTCGTGTACGGGATGTTCCTGGTCTTCGACGCGGCGATGCGGGTGCGCAACGCGGTGTGGCGTCCGCCGTTCGTCATGTACTACCGGTCCCTGCGCTTCGGTGCCCTCCGGCGCGAACTGGACCGGGCCGGATTCCGGGTCGCACTCCACCCGCTGCCCGAGTTCGGACGGCGGCCGGACGGCAGCCCCCGGGTCCGTCTGGTCGTCGCCGAGCGGCCCGCGGAGCGGGAGGCCGCCCGCGGGCCGTCCGCCGTGCGGGTCAGACCGCGGCGGGCAGGGTGAACTCGTAGACCAGCACGTCCTGCTGGGCGTCCACGATCAGCTCGGTGATCTCCAGCGGCCGGGCGTACTGGTCGTGCACCCGCCGGGTGACCCGGACGGACGGGGTACCGGCGATCCGGGCGATCGTGTCGCGGTGGTGCAGCGTCAGCCCGGCGCCGCGCAGCCAGTCGTAGGCCCGCCGCAGCTCCGCGGGGGTGGTGCCGCCGGCCCGGCCGCGGTAGCGGGCCAGCTCCTCGACCTCGGTGAGC
>NZ_LIRG01001011.1 GCF_001419695.1 Streptomyces prasinopilosus | reverse complement strand
GGACTGCCGGGGCTGCGGCCGCGGGAGCGCGTGAGGGCGGGCCGGGGGCCGGGTTCTCAGACGGTGAGGCCCTTCGACTGCAGCCAGGCCATCGGGTCGATGCCCGTGCCGGAGCCGCCGGTGTGGACCTCCAGGTGGAGGTGGGCTCCGGTGGAGTTGCCGGTGGAGCCGACGCGGCCGATCACGTCGCCGGTGTTGACCTGCTGGCCGACGCTGACGTTGATGGAGGACTGGTGGGCGTACCAGACCTCGGTGCCGTCGTCGAGGGTCAGCACGGTCTTGTAGCCGTAGGAGCCGTCCCAGCCGGCGGAGGTGATCGTGCCGGTGTGGACCGCCTTGATCAGCGTGCCGGTGGGGGCGGCGAAGTCCAGTCCGGTGTGCTGGCCGGAGGACCAGTAGGCGCCGGCCTGACCGAAGGTCGAGGAGATGGTGTACGAGGAGGTCGGCAGCGCGTACTGCCTGGCCAGTTCGGCCAGACGCTCGGCCTCGGCCTTCTTCGCGGCCTCCTCCTCCGCCTTCTTCTTCGCGGCGGCGGCCTTCTCCTCGGCCTTCTTCTTCGCGGCGGCGGCCTTCTCCTCGGCCTCCTTCTCCGCCTTCGCGACGGCTTCGGCGGCGGCCTTGTCCTCGGCCTGGCTCTGCTGCTGCTCGACCTGGGCCATGATCCGGGCGCGCAGCACCTCACCGGCGTCGGAGGCGCTGCCCTGCTCGGTCTCGTCGACGACCGTGCCGATGCTGCTGAGCGGGGTGGCGGAGCCCTCGGGTGTTTCCTCGTCGGAGATGAGGGAACCCACAGAGGGGAGGTCCGGCATCGAGATCGAGACCGGCGGCTTGCCGGTCTGGGCGCTGGCCATGCCGCCACCGGCGACAGCGGCTATGACACCGACGCCCAGGACGGTGGAGCTGCGGGCGAGGCCTCCGCCGCGCTGCTTGCTGACCCGGTGCCGACCGCGCACGGGGGCGATGGACTCCGCGGTGGGGTTCCACTCCTCGAAGGGGCCCTCGTCGGTGCGGACGCCGCCGTAGGCGAAGGTCTCGCCGTCGCGCTGGCTCGGCATGAAGGGGGCCTCGGGGGCAGGCCGGTTGGACGCCACGTGGGCGCGCTCCTTTCCTTCCTTCTCGCCTACCGGGTTAGCTGACGGGTTCGGAGCAGGAAGGTCTCCTACGCGCGTATACCGCCCGTGTCTCCACGGGGGCATCCGCGCGATTCACCCCAAGATGTTGGTTCCCCGGTTCCCTTGCGGGATTCGGCGCGTGCGCACGGAGCCGACTCGTGTGACGGCTGGGACGACCGCGCTGCGTTATCGAACGTTAATAGACGGAGGGCTCGTATTCCAAGCCGTTCCTCTTGATCGTTAACGAACCCCGTGCGGACTTAAGCGTCACGACCACCTCAAAACGGGCGAGTTGACTACCCCTCATTCGTCACATCGAAACTGACGGTACGTCAGTTGTTATGCGCAGCGGGGTGCCCCGGTCACCCGGTGTGACATCGGTGCGGAAGGCCGGAGCCCGCGCCCTCGGCACTCCCCCGGAGGACGGGCCGGCCGGAGGCCGGAACGGGAACGGCCGAGGGCCGGAAACCTTTCGGTTTCCGGCCCTCGGCCTTCAGTAGCGGGGACAGGATTTGAACCTGCGACCTCTGGGTTATGAGCCCAGCGAGCTACCGAGCTGCTCCACCCCGCGTCGTTGTGTGACCAGCATACGGCATCCGCGGGGCACTTCCGCACACACGTGTCCGCCGGCCCGCCGACGCCCTCCCGTCACCGGCCGGTCAGATGGCGGTTCGGCGCCGCGGCGGCCTCCTCGTGCTCCGGGAGGAGGACGACCACGGCGCCCTCCGCGGCCAGTGCTCCGCTGCCGTCGGCGCCCGCCACGAAGGTCTCCGGCTCCCGCCACGCGGTGACCACCCGCCGTACCCCCGCGTCCAGGATCAGCCGGGTGCAGGGCGCCGGGCGGGAGGCGCGGCGGGCGCAGGGCTCCAGGCTGGAGTACACGGTGGCGGCCGGGAGCCGCGGGTCCGCGGGGTCGACCTTGGCGAGGGCGGCCTCCTCGGCGTGCACCGCCGGGTCGCCGCCCTCCCGGGAGTGGCCGCGCGCCAGTTCGGTGCCGTCGGCCGCCACGACCACCGCGCCCACGCTGAACGCCGTCTCCGAGGGCGGGCACCGCTGCGCCAGTTCACAGGCGAGGGCCAGCCAGTGGTGGTCGGCGGCCACGGGGAGCAGACCGGTGCCGGGAGCGGTGGGCTCGTAGCGCACGAGGACGACGTCGCCGACGGGGCGGGTCTCCAGCAGCCGCAGCCGGCCGCCCTGGTAGGCGCCGGGGCCGAAGAGGCGGGCGGCGTCCGGGTCGCCGACGAAGAGCGGGGCGAGGACCAGCTGGAGCTCGTCGGCGAGCCCCTGGGT
>NZ_LIRG01001010.1 GCF_001419695.1 Streptomyces prasinopilosus | reverse complement strand
GACCGGATGCACGGGCGCGGGACGGGCGGTGTCCGTGCCCCCGCCCGTCCGCGCCCGTGCATCCGGTCAGGACCGTGGCGGCCAGCGCGACCAGCGCGGCCAGCCCGGCCGGCGCGGCCGACATGGCCGGCGCGGGCGTCGCGGGCGTGTGCGGCGGAGGTTTCCTGCTCATGTCCGTCCCCCGTCTTCGGTCACGGTCAGGGCAGGAGTCAACTCCGCCCAAGGGTTGGGAAGTTCACCTGTCACGGGGCAGCAGATCCCCGCGCCCCGGTCCCGCGCGGTGCGGACCGCCAGGGGAACGAGCGCCTCGGGCACGCCGTAGACGAGGTGGCAGAGCCGTTCCGGCGGGGGCGGTTTCGCCCGGGCGGAGCGGCTGAACGCAGCGACGTAGGTGGACCAGTGGCCCTCGAAGGTGACGGTCAGGTCGGCGAGGCGGACGTAGCCGGGTGCCGGGTCCACGCCGGGGTTGAGCACGACGGTCCGCGCGCCGGTCCGGCGCAGGGACCGGACCAGCCTGCGGCAGCCGGGCAGGCCGTCCGCTCCCGCGGTCACCCGGTCCAGGAAGCAGCCGTCGACCGCGTACCACTCCCGGTGGCGGCGCGCGTCGGCGGTGACCGCGGACGGGTCCCGCGCGCCGTAGTCGGTGTCGACGTAGCCGAGCAGCCGGGCGCCCGCCGCCCGCAGCGCGTCCGCGACCGCCGCGAAGGCGTGGTCCGGGCCGGTCCCGGGGCCGTTCGCGGGGTTGAGCACGACCGCGTAGGTACGGTCGGCGGCCGTGATGAGCCGGTGCCAGGCGCCCGGGTCCTCGGCCGGGTGGACGTACAGGGGGATCAGCAGGCTCACGGCGAGCGGTCGCCTTCCGCGCCGGCGGCACCCTCACCGGTGCCGCCCCCGCCGGTGCCCGTGCCGCCGGCCGCCCACAGCGCGGCCAGTGACTCCTCGAGGGTGTACGAGGGGCGCCAGCCGAGTGCCTCGCCCGCCGCAGTGACGTCCGAGCACTGCCAGGACACCGCCGCCGAGCGGGCCGATCCTCCCGCGGTCCCCGTGTCCTCCTCGATCCGTCCCCCGAAACCGGCCCGGCGGGCCAGCAGGTGCACCAGGTCGCGCACGCGGACCGCCTCGCCGCCGCCGATGTTGAGGACGGGCGGGAGCGGCCCGGCCGCCGTGGCGGCGAGCACCGCCGCGCGCGCGACGTCGCGCACGTCGACGAAGTCCCGGTACGCGGACAGGTCGCCGAGCCGCAGCACCGCCTCCGCCCCTGCCCCTGCCCCTGCCCCTGTTCCCGTCGCCGGGCCGGCCTCGCGCAGCAGGGCGGCGCCCCTGCCGGGCAGGCCGGTGGG
>NZ_LIRG01000101.1 GCF_001419695.1 Streptomyces prasinopilosus | reverse complement strand
GCCGGCAAGTCGACCCTCATGAAGGTCCTCTCCGGCGTCCACCCGCACGGCACCTACGAGGGGGAGGTCCTCTTCGAAGGGGCGCCCTGCCGGTTCAAGGACATCAGGGCCAGCGAGCAGCAGGGCATCGTCATCATCCACCAGGAGCTCGCCCTGGTGCCCTACCTCTCCCTCGCGGAGAACATCTTCCTCGGCAACGAGCACACCCGGCGCGGCCGCATCGACTGGCACGAGACGCTGCGGCACGCGACCGAACTGCTGCGCCGGGTGGGGCTCGACGACCACCCGGACACCCGGGTCGCCGACATCGGCGTGGGCAAGCAGCAACTGGTGGAGATCGCCAAGGCGCTGTCGAAGAAGGTGAAGCTGCTCATCCTCGACGAGCCGACCTCGGCGCTCAACGACGAGGACAGCGGCAAGCTGCTCGACCTGATCCTCCAGCTGAAGGAACAGGGCATCACCTCGATCATCATCTCGCACAAGCTGAACGAGATCCGCGCGGTCGCCGACTCGGTGACGATCCTGCGGGACGGGCGGACCATCGAGACGCTCGACGTGAAGGCCCCGGAGACCACCGAGGACCGGATCATCAGCGGGATGGTCGGCCGCGACCTCGAGCACCGCTTCCCGGAACGGACCCCGCACCACCCCGAGGAGGGCACCTCCCCCGCCCTGGAGGTGCGCAACTGGACCGTGCACCACCCGATCGACCAGCAGCGCAAGGTCGTCGACGACGTGTCGCTGGAAGTCCGGCGCGGCGAGATCGTCGGCATCGCCGGCCTGATGGGCGCCGGCCGCACCGAACTGGCGATGAGCCTGTTCGGCCGCACCTACGGCCGGTACGCGGGCGGCACGGTCCTGCGGGACGGCCGGGAGGTCCGCACCAAGACCGTCCCCGAGGCGGTCCGGCACGGCATCGCGTACGTCACCGAGGACCGCAAGCACTACGGCCTGAACCTCATCGACACCATCAACCGCAACATCTCGCTCAGCGCGCTGGGCAAGGTGGCCCGGCGGGGCGTCGTGGACGAGCACGAGGAACGGCAGGTGGCCGAAGGCTTCCGGAAGTCCATGAACATCAAGGCGCCCACGGTCTTCGAGCCGGTGGGCAAGCTCTCCGGCGGCAACCAGCAGAAGGTCGTCCTCAGCAAGTGGATCTTCGCCGGTCCCGAGGTGCTGATCCTGGACGAGCCGACCCGGGGCATCGACGTCGGCGCCAAGTACGAGATCTACACGGTCATCGACCGGCTGGCCGCCGAGGGCAAGGCGGTCGTCTTCATCTCCTCCGAGCTGCCCGAACTGCTCGGCATGTGCGACCGCATCTACACGATGGCCGCCGGGCGGCTCACCGGGGAGTTCTCGCGGGCCGAGGCGTCCCAGGAATCGCTGATGCGCCGAATGACGAAGGACAAGAAGGACAAAGAGGTAACCCGATGAGCACGGATGTCACCGACAAGACCCCGGCCGCCGCGCCGCCGGGCAGGAACGGGGCGGGCGCCGGTGACGGTCTGCTCCGGCTGATGCTGGACGGCATGCGCCGCAACATGCGCCAGTACGGCATGCTGATCGCCCTGGGCCTGATCGTGGCGCTGTTCGCGGTGTGGACCGAGGGCGACCTGCTGCTGCCGCGCAACGTGTCCAACCTGGTGCTGCAGAACAGCTACATCCTGATCCTCGCGATCGGCATGATGCTGGTCATCATCGCCGGCCACATCGACCTGTCGGTCGGCTCGCTGACCGCGTTCGTCGGCTCGATGGCCGCCGTGTTCATGGTCCGCAACGACCTGCCCTGGCCCGTCGCGGTCCTGCTGTGCCTGGCGGTGGGCGCGATCGCGGGCGCGGTGCAGGGATGGTTCATCGCGTACGGCGGGCTGCCGTCGTTCATCGTGACCCTGGCCGGCATGCTCACCTTCCGCGGCCTGACCGAGATCTTCCTCGACGGGCAGACCCTCGGCCCGTTCCCCAAGGGGCTGCAGACCACCGCCAACGGCTTCCTGCCCGAGGTCGGACCGGACACGAACTACCACAACCTCACCCTGCTGCTCGGCCTCGGACTGATAGCCCTCGTGGTGCTCCAGGAGGTCCGCGACCGGCGCCGCCAGCAGGAGTTCGCCCTCGACGTCCTGCCCGTCAGGCTGTTCCTGCTGAAGCTGGTGGCGCTCACCGCCGCCATCCTCACCGTCACACTGCTGCTGGCCAGCTACAAGGGCGCCCCGATCGTGCTGCTGATCCTCGGCGCGCTGCTCGTCGGCTTCGGCTACGTGATGCGCAACGCGGTCATCGGCCGCCACATCTACGCCATCGGCGGCAACCTGCCCGCGGCCAAGCTGTCGGGCGTGCGGGACAAGAAGGTCACCTTCCTGGTCTTCCTGAACATGGGCATGCTCGCGGCCCTGGCGGGTCTGGTCTTCGCCGCCCGCTTCAACGCGGCCTCGCCCAAGGCCGGCCTCAACTTCGAACTCGAGGCGATCGCGGCCGCGTTCATCGGCGGCGCGTCGATGAGCGGCGGTGTCGGCACCGTGCTCGGTGCCATCATCGGCGGTCTGGTCCTGGGCGTGCTGAACAACGGTATGAACCTCGTCGGCGTCGGCACCGACTGGCAGCAGGTCATCAAGGGCCTGGTGCTCCTGGCGGCGGTCGGCTTCGACGTGTGGAACAAGCGCAAAGTCGGTTCTTGACATGCTCCCTGGCTTAAGGCCCAGGGGTTCCGGTCTGGGCCGTCTGACCCTTCCGGGGGCTTCCTGCTTCACCGCGCTGCGCGGGCACACGTGCCCGTCTTACCGGCACTCCACAGGCGTTTCGCGTCTCCGCCCGTCCGGCGGCGACGATGCGACGTCCTTCGAACAGGACGTTGCAGGCTGCGTTGTGGTCACGGTCGTGCACGGTGCCGCACGCCCCGCACGTCCACTCCCTCACGTGCAGGGGTTTGGGACCGTCCCGGAAGCCGCAGGCCGAGCAGATCTGAGAGGACGGGAAAGCACGGTCCACCTGAGCGAAGGTGCGGCCGTGCTTGACCGCCTTGTACTCCAGCATCCGGACGAAAGCGGACCATCCCGCGTCGTAAACGGACTTGGCAAGCCGGGTGCGGCCGAGACCGGACACCGCGAGGTCCTCCACGTACACCGCTTGGTTGTCGCGGATGATTTGTGTGGATGCCTTGTGCTGGAAGTCCCGGCGCCGGTTCGCGACCTTCGCGTGACAGCGTGCGACCTTGCGGCGGGCCTTGGCCCAGTTCTTCGATCCTTTCGTCTTCCGAGACAGCTCCCGCTGACCGCGCTTGAGTTTCTTCTCCGCCCGGCGCAGGAAGCGCGGGCTTCCGATCTTCCGCCCGTCGGAGAGGACTGCGAAGGCGGTCAGGCCGAGGTCGATACCGGTATCGGCCTCGGCCTTGGGGAGAAGGTCCGGTTCGGCGTCCACGACGAAGCTGAGGAAGTACCGTCCACAGCTGTCCCGGGTGACGGTCAACGACGTGGGTGCGGCCGGAAGCGGGCGGGACCACCTCACCGCCAGTTCACCGACCTTGGCCACATACACCGTGCCGTTCTCCCTCAAAGAGAAGGCGCCGGCGGTGAGACGGACCGACTGACGGGTGTCCTTCTTCGACTTGTAGCGGGGAGGGCCTGCCTTGCGGCCCTCCCGCTTGCCTTTGAGGCTGTCGAAGAAGTTCTTGTAGGCGGCATCCAGATCCCGCAGGGACTGCTGCAGGACAACCGCGGAGACGTCGGCGAACCAGGCGCGCTCGTCGGTGCGCTTGGCCTGGGTGATGCGCAGCCGGGACAGCTCCGCCGACGTCACGTACGGCAGCCCGGCCGCGTGCGCTTCCTTCCGGTCGCGCAGGCAGTCATTCCACACCACCCGGGCACACCCGAAGGCACGCGCCAGCGCACGGCGCTGGGAGGCATCCGGGTAGGCCCGGTAGTTATAGCGAAGCCGCACGAACCAAAACGCTACGGCTGTTTCCCTCCACGCGTCACGGAACAACGAAAGGCATATAAGACGCATTACTTCCATGAGGGAGAGATGCGCTTGACCTTTGTGACGCGGTACCGGCACGAGATGTCGACATGCTGCGCAGAGATCATGCGCACGGTCTGCGAGGAAGGAGGAACGAAGAAGTCCGGCGGGCGATCACGACTGCGTTCACCTCCTGATCCGCCACTCCGTCGAACAACAACCACGTGCGCTCCGAGGTGCACGTCAAACAGCCTCGAGACGCCTTCGCCCCCGGCGTATGCGCCAAGGCCTTCCGTAAGAGTTCTCGGTCAGTCAGCTCGGGCCCGCCGGACGGCGGGGCCCCTTCCCTTTCGGGAGTTGTACATGGAACTGAGCAGACGCACGGTCATCGCAGGAGCCGGAGCGGCGGCGGCCGGAGCGGCCGCCACCACCGCTCTCGGCGGTACGGCCCACGCCTCACCGGGCAGGGGGAAGCCGGCGCGGACCCTTTTCGGCCGGCTCGCCGACGGCACGAAGGTGCACAGCTGGTCGCTGGCCAACGGGGGGACCCGGCTGAAGGTCCTGTCCTACGGCGGCATCGTCCAGTCCCTGGAGGTGCCCGACCGCCGGGGCCGCCACGCCAACGTCTCCCTCGGCTTCGGCACGCTGGAGGAGTACGTCGCCTCCAGCCCGTACTTCGGTGCCCTGATCGGCCGCTACGGCAACCGGATCGGCGCGGGCCGCTTCACCCTCGACGGCACGGTCCACCAGCTGTCCGTCAACGACGGCGCCAACAGCCTGCACGGGGGCGAGCGGGGCTTCGACAAGCGGGTCTGGGACGTCGAGCCGTTCGCCGAGGGCTCCGACGTCGGACTGCGCCTGTCCTACGTCAGCGCGGACGGCGAGATGGGCTACCCGGGCACCCTGCGGACGAGGGTGACGTACACCCTCACCCGGCACGGCGACTGGCGCGTCGACTACGCGGCCACCACCGACCGGGCCACCGTCGTCAACCTCACCAGCCACGTCTACTGGAACCTCGCCGGTGAGAGCGGCGGCTCCGTGGCCGACCACGAGCTGTCCATCGCCGCCACCCGCTACACGCCGGTCGACTCGGGGCTGATCCCCACGGGCGAACTGGCCCGGGTCGGCGGCACCCCCTTCGACTTCCGCGGCGCCAAGCCGGTCGGCCGGGACCTGCGGGCCGCCCACCCGCAGATCCTGTACGGGCAGGGCTTCGACCACAACTGGGTGCTCGACAAGGGCGTCACCGCCCGCCCCCAGCACGCCGCCACCCTGCGCGACCCGGCCTCCGGCCGCACCCTGCGGATCGCCACCACCGAACCCGGACTGCAGTTCTACTCCGGCAACTTCCTCGACGGGACCCTCGTCGGCACCGGCGGGCGGGTCTACCGCCAGGGCGACGGGCTGTGCCTGGAGACCCAGCACTTCCCGGACTCGCCGAACCGGCCGTCGTTCCCCTCGACCGTGCTGCGGCCGGGCGGGACGTACCGGTCGACGA
This sequence comes from Streptomyces prasinopilosus, assembly GCF_001419695.1. Lineage (GTDB taxonomy): Bacteria > Actinomycetota > Actinomycetes > Streptomycetales > Streptomycetaceae > Streptomyces > Streptomyces prasinopilosus. Next base: position 1,523 of record NZ_LIRG01000101.1, on the reverse strand, counting down.
CGGTGCACTCGTTCGACGCCTGAGCGCGGACACGGGTCCCGGTCGGCGCCGACCGGTCCCGGCGGACCACGGAAGAGGCCGGTCCGGGGGCACGGGACGCGCGAATCCCGCCCGGGGTTCATGCCGTCACACTTTTTTCACACCGGTTGAACGGCGCCACACAGCGCACCGTATGTACGGGTGGCCCGCGCTCCCCCGCGCGGGCCACCCACGCATGACGGGTCCGGCACGTCCCCGGCGGGCCCGCCGCACCCGGAGGTCCCATGGCCGACAACGTCACCTCGTTGTTCCGCAGCAACGCGGCGCACAGCCCCTCGATGGCTGCGCTGGCTCGGGAGAGCGACGGGGCCGGCCTGGTGGACTTCTGCATTCCCTGCAACCCCTACTTCCCCACCCCCGCCATGTTCGAGGAGATGGCGGCGCGGCTGCGCGAGATCATCACGTACTACCCGAGCAGTGCCGACACCATCACGGCCGAGCTGTGCAGCCTGCTCCGGCTCCCGCCGCAGTGCGTGGCGATGGGCAACGGCTCGACGGAACTCATCACCTGGATCGACCACCTGCTGGTCCGCGAGTCCCTCGCCGTCCCCGTCCCCACCTTCGGCCGCTGGACCGACCAGCCCATGGAGACCGGCAAGCGGGTCGACATGTTCCCGCTCCAGGAATCCGGCGGCTTCGCCCTCGACCTCGCCCAGTACGCGGAGTTCATCCGCGCGCGGGGCACCAGGGTCGCGGTGATCTGCAACCCCAACAACCCCGACGGCGGCTTCCTGCACAAGCACGCGGTCGTGCAGTTCATGGACGCGATGGCCGACCTCGACCTGGTGGTGATCGACGAGTCGTTCCTGGAGTTCGCCGACGCCGAGGTGGAACCGTCGGTGGTGCAGGAGGCGATGCTGCGCCCCAACGTCATCGTCCTGCGCAGCCTCGGCAAGAACTTCGGGCTGCACGGCATCCGGTTCGGCTACCTCGTCGCCAACCCCTCGCTCGCCGGCCGCATCCGTTCGATGCTGCCGAAGTGGAACCTCAACTCCTTCGCCGAGCACGTGGTGTTCATGCTGAAGGAGCACGGCACCGAGTACCGCCAGAGCCTCCAGCAGGTGCGCCGCGACCGGATGGACATGTCCGGCCAGCTCTCCTCCCTGCCCGGCCTGACGGTCTACCCGTCCCAGGGCAACTTCCTCTTCGTGCGCCTGCCCGTGGGCGCCGAGGGGACCGTGGTCCGGGACCGCATGCTCACCGAGCACCGGCTCCTGGTCCGCGAGTGCGGCAACAAGATCGGCTCGTCCAGCCGCTTCCTGCGTCTCGTGGTGCGTCCGCAGGTGGACGTACGCCGCCTGGTGTCCGGCCTGGAACAGGTGCTCTACGGGACCCCCAGGAGGGGAGCCGCCGGGCCCGAGCAGGCCACGGGGACCGGCTACAGCTCGGGCACGGCGGCGATAGACCGCCTGGTCAGCGAGACCAACGGCGCCGGCACCCAGGGCCTCGCCGCCCAGGCCGTCGGCGCCGGTCCGGGGGCGCCG
>NZ_LIRG01001009.1:2593-2845 GCF_001419695.1 Streptomyces prasinopilosus | reverse complement strand
CTCCCCCGCCGACCCGCTCGTCTCCCCCGCCGCGCTCCGCAGGCACGGCCTGCGCAGGGGCGACCTGGCCGAGGGCCTGCGCGACGACCGGGGCGCCCTGACCGAGATCACCCTGGTCAACGGCCGCGCCCCCGAAACGCTGCGCGGACGGCCCCGCTTCGAGGACCTGACACCGCTTCACCCGCGGGAGCGGCTGCGCCTGGAGCACCCCGCGTCCGGTCTGGCCGGGCGTGTCCTCGATCTGCTCGTCCC
>NZ_LIRG01001009.1:0-2581 GCF_001419695.1 Streptomyces prasinopilosus | reverse complement strand
CGCCGAAGACCGGCAAGACCGTGCTGATCCAGCAGCTCGCGGCGGCCGTCGCGGGCAACCACCCCGAGTGCCGCCTGATGGTGGTGCTGCTCGACGAACGCCCCGAGGAGGTCACCGACATGCGCCGCTCGGTGCGCGGCGAGGTGTACGCCTCGACCTTCGACAGGCCGGCCGCGCAGCACATCGCCCTGGCCGAGCTGGTGATCGAGCGGGCCAAGCGGCTGGTCGAGGCGGGCGAGGACGTCGTCGTCCTGCTCGACTCGCTGACCCGGCTCTGCCGGGCGTACAACACCGCCGCCGCCCCCGGCGGCCGCACCATGAGCGGCGGGGTCGACGCCTCGGCGCTGATCGGCCCGAAGCGGTTCTTCGGGGCCGCGCGCCGGGCCGAGGAGGGCGGTTCGCTCACGATCCTCGCCTCGGCCCTGGTGGAGACCGGCTCCCGCGCCGACGAGTTCTACTTCGAGGAGCTCAAGAGCACCGGCAACATGGAGCTCCGGCTGAGCCGGGAAGCGGCCTCCCGCCGGCTGTTCCCGGCCGTCGACATCGCCCCGTCCGGCACCCGCCGGGAAGAACTGCTGCTCACCCCCGCGGAACTGTCGGCCGCACAGGGTCTGAGGCGGGCGCTGCAGTCCCAGGGTCGGTCCGGCCTGGAGACGCTGCTGGAGCGGTTGCGCGAGGCCCCCGACAACGCGGCCTTCCTCCGGCGCGTCCGGCCCACCCTGCCCGGCGACCGGCCGGTGTCCGGCGGCTGACGGTGCCCGGCGGCTGACGGTGCCCGGCGGCCGCATCCGGCCGCCCGTGAGCAGCAGCCGTCCCGCCGTACGGCATCCGGGTGCTTGCGGAGGGTTTCCGGCCCGGTCACCGCGGCCGTCCGGGGTCCCCTTCCTACGTTTGCGATATGACTATCGGATTTGCTTCGCGGGCTGCCGTGTCCACCTGCGCCCTCTGCGCGGCGGGCCTGCTGGCGCTCACCCCCGCCACGACGAGCGCCGGCACGCGCGCGGGCCCCGCGCCGTCGCCCGGTCACGGAGTGCGGGCCGCCGTGAAACCGCGGACCGCGGGACCCGCCGCGCCGGATTCGCTGCTGTACCGCTCCGGTACCCAGGTCCGTCCGCTCGCCGGGGCACCCGGGGTGCCGGAGCTGTCCGCCCGGTCGTGGCTGGTGGCCGACGCCGACTCCGGTGAGGTGCTCGCCGCGCACGACGCGCACCGCAGGCTCCCGCCCGCCAGCACCCTCAAGACCCTGTTCGCGCTCACCGTGCTGCCCGTCCTGCCCTCCGGCATCCGGCACACCGTCAGCGAGGAGGAACTGACGGGCATCGGCCCCGGGAGCAGCCGGGTCGGTGTGGCGGAGGACCTCACGTACCGGGTCTCCGACCTGTGGAACGGAGTCTTCCTCAGTTCGGGGAACGACGCCGTGCGGGTGCTGGCCTCTCTCAACGGCGGCTGGGAGGCCACCGCCGAGCGGATGCAGGCCAAGGCACGCGCCCTCGGCGCCCACGACACGCAGGTGGAGTCGCCCGACGGCTACGACGCCCCGGGACAGGTGTCGTCCGCGTTCGACCTGGCGGTGTTCGGCCGGGCCGGGCTGCAGCGCCCCGACTTCATCCGGTACTGCTCCCGCGAGGAGGCGATGTTCCCGGGCCGCGACGGCGCCTCGTACGGGATCCGCAACACCAACCGGCTGCTCACCGGTTCGGACGGGGTGGAGCGGTACCCGGGGATCGTCGGGATCAAGAACGGTTACACCAGCGGCGCCGGCCACACGCTCGTGGCGGCCGCACGCAGGGACGGGCGCACCCTCGTGGTGACGGTGCTGAACCCCCGGTGGGGCGGCGGGGACGCCGTGTACGAGGAGGCGCGCGCGCTGCTGGACTGGGGCTTCGACGCGTCCGGCCGGGTGGACGCGGTGGGGTCGCTGGACGCCCTGCGGGTCAAGTCGCTGCCGGGACCCGAGGCCCGGCCCGCGGCCACCCCGGCCCCCGTCGCGGTTCCGGCGGCGCGGGACCACGCGCCCGGACGGCCGGTGCCCTGGACGATCGCGGGCGCCGCACTGCTGGGCGCGGCGGGCGTGGCCCTGTTCCTGCGGTTCCGGCGGGGGCCGGTGGTACCGGACTGACCGGCCACCACCGGCCGCGACCCGCCGCTCCGGCACACGCTCGGGCGCACCGCCCGGGCGCACCGCTCGGTCGCACCGCCGCCCGCCGCTCCGGGAGGACGTCAGCGTCGTGCGGCGGCCCCGGGCAGCGGTTCCAGCGCGGGCACGGGGTGGACGCCGCCGACCGGCAGGCCGCCGCCGAGCAGCGGTTCGCCGGCGAACGCGGCGAGCGCGGCCGGGTCGACCCCTGCGTGGGCGAGGGCGGCCGCGGTCACCGGGACGCGTGCCCGGTCGGCACCGTCGGAGATCTTCACGGCGACGGCGCCGCCGTCGGGCAGGGCGGCGACCTGTACGCCCTCGAACCCGTCCTTGGCGAGCAGGCCGGGCACGGCCCCCATCAGGGCGGCGACGTCCCGGTCCGAGCCCGACGCCATCCGGGGGTGGTCGCGCATCGCGTCGGCGACCCGGGCCTCGGGGGTGCCG
>NZ_LIRG01001008.1 GCF_001419695.1 Streptomyces prasinopilosus | reverse complement strand
GCCGGACCCGAAGCCGCCCGCATCAGCGCCGAAGTGGCCCGCGAGGGAGCGGCGGCCACCGCGCGGGCCGCATCGGCCGCGAGCGCTCGGGCGGCTTCGGGTCCGGCGGTCCCGGGCACGCCGGCCGACCGGGCCCCGCAGGCCCTGCCGCCCGCGCCGGCCGACCCGGCCTGCCTCTGGGACGACCGGGCGCTGCCCCTGCTCCCCCTCCAGCCCCCGCGCACCGGACGCGAACTGCTCGCCGACCACATCACGGCGATGGTCTGCTGCGCGGCCATGGACACCATGGGCGCGGTCCCCGGGCTCGACTGGCTCGACGGACCGGCCCTCCTCGTGGGCGGCGTACGCGTCACGGACCTGCCCGCCCGGGTCATGACGCTGATCGAGGACGGTGACCCCACGGCCCTCCGCCGGTGGCTGGCCCGGCAGGGCATACGCCCGGAGAAGCCGGTCCGGCTCGGCTGAGCGGGACGGCCGGCTGAGCGGGACGGCCGGCTGGACCGGACGGCCGGGAGAACCGAAGGCCGGAGTCCTCCCTTCCGCCTGCGGCCGGTTCGCGACGAAGGGTGACGTGGTGCGTGCGTAATGTGATGTGCTTGAGTCGTTCGCGTTCCTCGCCCGGGGCCTGCGGCATACGACGAGCGCCTTGCCGGCCGTGGGCGGCGGGGTCCGCGGGAGGGGAGCGACCATGGGTGCGCGGCAGGGTCACTGCCGGATCGAGGGGTTCTGTTCCACCGGCGGGGTGGCACCCGGGGAGACGATCGACTTCCACGTCACCGTCGACCCGCCCCAGGAGTTCCGCGTCGACGTCCACCGCGTCGGCCACTACGACGGGCGGGGCGCCGTCCCGATCATGTCCGGCCACCGCCTTGCCGGCATCGCGCAGCCCCCGCCGCTCGTCGCCGGCCGTACGGTCTCCTGCCACCACTGGTGGCTGTCCTGGCGGTTGGCCGTCCCGTCGGACTGGAGCGTCGGCGCCTACGTGGCCGTGCTGACCACGGCCGACGGCCGCAGCCGTGCCCGGATCCCCTTCACGGTCCGCGACCACCGTCCGGCCGACCTGCTCCTCGTCCTGCCCGACATCACCTGGCAGCTCCACAACCGCTACCCGCAGGACGACGGGACGGACGGACCCCGCGCGGTCGGCGAGGAGGGCACCGGATCCCCCTTCGACCTCGCGTCCCCCTCCCCCTCCGCGGGCACGGTCTCCTTCGACCGTCCGTACGCGGGCGCCGGCCTGCCCCCGTCCGCCGCTCACGCCCACGACGTCATCCGCTGGGCCGAGCGCTACGGCTACGACCTCGCCTACGCCGAAGCCCGCGACCTGCACGCCGGCCGGGTCGACCCCGCCCGGTACCGGGGCCTCCTCTTCCCCGGTCCCGACGCGTACTGGTCCCCGGCCATGCGCGGTACCGCGGAACACGCCCGCGAGCAGGGCACCTCCCTGGTCTTCCTCTCGGCCCGGACGATGTACGGGCAGGTGGAACTCGCGCCCTCCCCCTCCGGAGCGCCCGACCGCCTGCTGACCTGCCGCAGCGGCAGGCGCCGGGGCCCGGACCGCAGGACCCGGGAGCACGGGGCCCGGGACCGCGGGACGCCGGACCGGGGGACGCCGGGCAGGGGGGCGCTGTGGCGGGAGACGGACCGCGCGGAGCAGCACCTGCTCGGCGTCCAGTACGCGGGCCGTCTCCCGCCAC
>NZ_LIRG01001007.1:1395-1663 GCF_001419695.1 Streptomyces prasinopilosus | reverse complement strand
ACGGCGCAGCAGCTGGGCCGCGGCCAGCACCTCCTGGGTGGGCACGTCCCCCGCGCAGCCCAGCACCACGTCGGGCTCACCGCCGTTCTCGGTGCCGGCCCACTCCCAGATCCCGGCGCCGCGCGCGCAGTGGACGCGGGCCTCGTCCATGGACAGCCAGTCGAAGCAGGGCTGCTTGCCGGCCACGACGACGTTGACGTAGTCGCGGCTGCGCAGCGCGTGGTCCGCCACCGACAGCAGGGTGTTGGCGTCCGGCGGCAGGTAGACC
>NZ_LIRG01001007.1:1179-1372 GCF_001419695.1 Streptomyces prasinopilosus | reverse complement strand
GCGCCAGGACAGTTCGCGGGAGGTCCTCAGCCATTTGATGTGCTGGTTGACCATCGAGTCGACGATGTGCACGAACGCCTCGTAGCAGGAGAACAGGCCGTGCCGTCCGGTGAGCAGATAGCCCTCGAGCCAGCCCTGGCAGAGGTGTTCGGAGAGGACCTCCATCACCCGGCCGTGCGGGTCGAGGTGCTCG
>NZ_LIRG01001007.1:0-1128 GCF_001419695.1 Streptomyces prasinopilosus | reverse complement strand
GGGACGGCGAAGTCGTCGAGGTCCGGCAGCGGCAGTTCGCGCACGAGCAGTCCGCCGTTGGCGTACGGGGTGGCACCGAGCCTGCGGGCGCCCTCGGGAACACAGGCGAGGACGTCCGCGACGGGGCGGCCCTCGGCGTCGAAGAGTTCCTCGGGCCGGTACGACCGCAGCCACGCCTCCAACTGGCGCAGGTGCTCCGGGTTCTCGCGGACGCCCGGCAGCGGCACCTGGTGGGAGCGCCAGGTGTTCTCGACGGGTGTGCCGTCCACCTCGGCCGGGCCGGTCCAGCCCTTCGGGGTGCGCAGCACGATCACCGGCCAGGCCACCCGTTCGGCCGCGCCGNNCCCGCCACGTGGAGCGGCTCGTGCCCGTAGCCGCGCAGCAGCGCGTCGAGTTCGGCCTCGGGGAGGCGGGACAGCACGGTCGGATTGGCGATCTTGTAGCCGTTGAGGTGCAGGATCGGCAGGACGGCTCCGTCGTGCACCGGGTCGAGGAACTTGTTGGAGTGCCAGGACGCGGCCAGCGGTCCGGTCTCGGCCTCGCCGTCGCCGATCACGCAGGCGACCAGGAGGTCGGGGTGGTCGAAGGCGGCGCCGTAGGCGTGGGCGAGGGAGTAGCCGAGTTCGCCGCCCTCGTGGATCGAGCCCGGGACCTCCGGGGCGACGTGGCTGGGGACGCCGCCGGGGAAGGAGAACTGCCGGAACAGCCGCGCCATGCCCCGGGTGTCCCGGCCGACGTCCGGGTACTTCTCGCCGTAGCTGCCCTCCAGCCAGGAGTTGGCCAGCACGGAGGGGCCGCCGTGACCGGGCCCCCAGACGCAGAGCGCGTCCAGTCCGCGCGCGCGGATCACCCGGTTCAGGTGGGTGTACACCAGGTTCAGCCCGGGTGAGGTGCCCCAGTGCCCGAGCAGCCTCGGCTTGATGTGCTCCGGGGTGAGGGGCTCGGTGAGCAGCGGGTTCGCCAGCAGGTAGATCTGCCCCGCCGCCAGGTAGTTGGCGGCCCTCCAGTGGGCGTCCAGCGTGCGCAGTTCCTCGTCGGTCGGTGCGGTCCGGGTGTCCTGGTCCTCGGGCATGGCGGGCTCCGTGGGTGATCGACGGGGGCGGTCCGGGTGATCGGGGCGGTCCGGCG
>NZ_LIRG01001006.1 GCF_001419695.1 Streptomyces prasinopilosus | reverse complement strand
CGAGGTCTTCACCCGGCGCCTCCCGGAGGGCCGCCGCTACGGTGTGGTGGCCGGCACCGGGCGGGTCCTGGACGCGGTGGAGAACTTCCGTTTCGACGGCCGCCTCCTCGACTTCCTGCGCGAGAAGGACGTCGTCGACGGGCCGACCCTCGACTGGCTGGCCGACTACCGCTTCAGCGGGGACATCTGGGGCTACCCGGAGGGCGAGGTGTACTTCCCGGGCTCGCCCGTCATGCGGGTCGAGGGCACCTTCGCGGAGTGCGTGCTGCTGGAGACGGTGATCCTGTCGATCCTCAACCACGACTCGGCGATCGCCGCGGCGGCCTCCCGGATGGCCTCCGCCGCCGGGGACCGGCCGCTGATCGAGATGGGCGCCCGGCGCACCCACGAGCTGGCCGCGGTGGCCGCCTCCCGGGCCGCCTACGTGGGCGGCTTCACCTCCACCTCCGACCTGGCGGCCGGGTTCCGCTACAACATCCCGACCGTGGGCACCTCCGCCCACGCCTTCACCCTGGTGCACGACAGCGAGCGGGACGCCTTCCGCGCGCAGGTGGACTCCCTCGGCTCCGGCACGACGCTCCTCGTGGACACCTACGACGTGGCCGAGGCGGTCCGCACGGCCGTCGAGGTCGCCGGCCCGTCCTTGGGCTCGGTCCGGATCGACTCCGGCGACCTGCTCCTGGTCGCGCACCGGGTGCGGCAGCAGCTGGACGAGCTGGGCGCCACCGGCACGAAGATCACCGTGACCTCGGACCTCGACGAGTACGCCATCGCCTCGCTGGCCGCCGCGCCGGTGGACGCGTACGGCGTCGGCACTCAGCTGGTGACCGGGTCCGGGCACCCGACGGCCTCCATGGTCTACAAGCTGGTCGCCCGCGCCGGGTCCACGGACGCCGGGGCGCCGCTGGTGCCCGTGGCGAAACGATCCTCCGGTGGCAAGACCTCCATCGGCGGCCGCAAGTGGGCCGCGCGCCGGCTGGACGGGGACGGTGTCGCCGAGGCCGAGGTGATCGGCACCGGACCGGTGCCCGAGGAGCTGGCCGACCGGCAGTTGCTGGTGGAGCTGGTCAAGGGCGGCGAGGTGACCGCGACCGCGCGCGAGCCGCTGGACCGGCTCCGCGCACGGCACGCCGCGGCACGCGCCGGCCTGCCGCTGTCCGCGACCCAGCTGTCCCGCGGGGAACCCGTCATCCCGACGGAGTACCTGCACCCGGGATCGGGTAGCTGACGGCTGTTCCGCGGGCCTCGCCCGCGGTCCCCCGTCCGGCCCCGGCCCGCCGTCCCACATCCTCCGTCCGACACACACCGACCCCCGACCGACCCCCAGCCGAAGGAATCCGACCATGCGCCGCGCCTTGATCGTCGTCGACGTGCAGAACGACTTCTGCGAGGGAGGCAGCCTCGCCGTGTCCGGCGGTGCGGACGTGGCCGCCGCCATCACCGAGCTGATCGCACGGGTGCCGGGCGGGTACCGGCACGTGGTGGCCACCCGCGACCACCACATCGCCCCCGGCGGCCACTTCGCCGACAACCCCGACTTCGTCCGCTCCTGGCCCGCGCACTGCGTCGCCGGGACGGAGGGGGCCGGCTTCCACCCGAACTTCGCCCCGGCGGTCGCCTCCGGCGCGGTCGACGCCGTCTTCGACAAGGGGGCGTACTCGGCCGCGTACAGCGGCTTCGAGGGCACCGAGGAGAACGGGGTGGGGCTGGCCGACTGGCTGCGCGCCCGCGAGGTCGACGAGGTGGACGTGGTGGGCATCGCCACCGACCACTGCGTCCGGGCGACCGCCCTGGACGCCACCCGCGAGGGCTTCCGCACCCAGGTCCTGCTGGACCTCACCGCGGGGGTGGCCGCACCGACCACCGAGCGGGCGCTCGACGAGCTGCGCGGGGCGGGTGTGGAGCTCTCGGGGAAGCCGGTCGTGCAGTGAGGGAGCCCTCCGCCGGGGACGGGCGCCCCGGCGGGGCGGCGGAC
>NZ_LIRG01001005.1 GCF_001419695.1 Streptomyces prasinopilosus | reverse complement strand
CGGCTGCGGCGGGACCGTCGAGGGAGTCGTGCCGACCGGCCCGCATCCCGCGACGGTCCCGCCGCAGCCGCTGATCCTCCCCGCCGAGGAGAGGCCCGCGCCGGAGGCCGCGGGCCCCTTCCCCGTGCCCGGCCAGGCCGGCACCGCTGCCGACACCGGCGCCGTCCCCGTCCCGGAACCGGCCGTCGAACCGCCGGCCGGGCAGGACCCCGCGGGGAACGCGCCGGACGAGCACCCGTCCGCGGAGACCGGACCGGTCCAGGACGGACTGGTCCAGGACGGACCGGTCCAGGACGGGCCGGTCCAGGACGGGCCGGTCCAGGACGGCCCGACCCCGTCCGAGCCCGCCCAGACCCTCGGGGGCCCCGACGCCCGGAGCGACGGAGCGGCGGACGCCGCGCCGTCCGCCGGCCCCGCCGCCCCCGGCTACGACGACGCCGAGCGCGCGGCCGTGCAGAAGGTCATGCGGGAGCGCCGGGACATCCGCAACGGCTTCCGCGACGACCCCATTCCGCACGAGGTCCTCCTCCGCGTCCTGGAGGCCGCCCACACCGCGCCCTCCGTGGGCCACTCGCAGCCCTGGGACTTCGTCGTCATCCGCTCCGCCGAGACCCGGCGCACCATGCACGAACTGGCCGAGCGCCAGCGCGAGGCCTACGCCAAGTCCCTGCCCAAGGGACGGGCGAAGCAGTTCAAGGAACTGAAGATCGAGGCCATACTCGACACCCCGGTGAACATCGTCGTCACCGCCGACCCGACCCGCGGCGGCCGGCACACCCTGGGCCGGCACACCCAGCCGCAGATGGCGCCGTACTCCTCCGCCCTGGCGGTCCAGAACCTGTGGCTCGCCGCGCGCGCCGAGGGCCTCGGGGTCGGCTGGGTCAGCTTCTTCGACGAGCGCGAGATGGTCCGCGCCCTGGGCCTGCCCGAGCACCTCGAAGTGGTCGCCTACCTGTGCGTGGGCTACGTCGACGAGTTCCCGGACGAGCCCGAGCTGGCGCAGGCCGGCTGGTCCAAGCGCCGCCCGCTGTCGTGGGTCGTGCACGAGGAGACGTACGGCAGGCGCGTGCTGCCCGGCGAGGAGCCGCACGACCTGCTCGCCGAGACCGTCGCGCAGATCCGCCCGCTGGACGCCAAGGCACTCGGCGAGGCCTGGGAGCGGCAGAAGCGGATGACCAAGCCGGCCGGCGCGCTCGGCATGCTGGAGATCATCTCCGCACAGCTGTCCGGGCTGTCCCGCCAGTGCCCGCCGCCCGTTCCGGAGCCCGCGGCCGTCGCGGTCTTCGCGGGCGACCACGGTGTGCACGCCCAGGGCGTCACCCCGTGGCCGCAGGAGGTCACCGCCCAGATGGTGGCCAACTTCCTCGGCGGCGGAGCGGTCTGCAACGCCTTCGCCACGCAGGTGGGCGCCGAGGTCTGCGTGGTCGACGTCGGTGTGGTCTCCGACCTCCCGGCCACCCCGGGACTGCTGCCGCGCAAGGTCCGCGCCGGCACCTCCGACATGACCGCCGGTCCCGCGATGACCCGCGAGGAGGCCAAGCAGGCCATCGAGGTCGGCATCGAGACCGCCCGCGACCTGGTCGCCGCCGGCAACAAGGCCCTGCTCACCGGTGAGATGGGCATCGCGAACACCACCGCGTCCGCCGCCCTGATCTCCGTCTTCACCGGCGCCGACCCGGCCGAGGTCACCGGCCGGGGCACCGGCATCAACGACGAGACCCTGGCCCGCAAGACCGACGTCGTGCGCCGCGCCCTCGAACTGCACCGGCCGGACCCCGCCGACCCCATCGGCGTCCTCGCCGCCGTCGGCGGGGTCCGGCCGGTGCAGTTCGAGGGCGCGGCGCACGACGTCGGTCTTGCGGGCCAGGGTCTCGTCGTTGATGCCGGTGCCCCGGCCGGTGACCTCGGCCGGGTCGGCGCCGGTGAAGACGGAGATCAGGGCGGCGGACGCGGTGGTGTTCGCGATGCCCATCTCACCGGTGAGCAGGGCCTTGTTGCCGGCGGCGACCAGGTCGCGGGCGGTCTCGATGCCGACCTCGATGGCCTGCTTGGCCTCCTCGCGGGTCCTCGCGGGACCG
>NZ_LIRG01001004.1 GCF_001419695.1 Streptomyces prasinopilosus | reverse complement strand
GGACACCGGGTCCCCGGCGGGCAGCGGCGGCGCGTACGTGCTGCGCGGCGGCGCGATCATCGCCTGGTACGTCCCCGAGGGCGCGGCGCCCCACACGCCGTTCCGGATCGTCGGCGCCCACACCGACTCCCCCAACCTGCGGGTGAAGCCGCGGCCCGACAGCGGGGCGCAGGGCTGGCGCCAGGTGGCCGTGGAGATCTACGGCGGACCGCTGCTCAACTCCTGGCTCGACCGCGACCTCGGCCTGGCCGGCCGGCTGTCCCTGCGGGACGGCTCGACCCGGCTGGTGAACGTCGACCGGCCGCTGCTGCGCGTCCCGCAGCTCGCCATCCACCTGGACCGCTCGGTGAACGCCGACGGCCTCAAGCTCGACAAGCAGCGCCACATGCAACCCGTCTGGGGCCTGGGCGAGGACGTGCGCGACGGCGACCTCGTCGCCTTCCTGGAGGAGACCGCCGAGGTCCCGTCCGGCGAGGTCACCGGCTGGGACCTGATGGTGCACTCCGTGGAGCCGCCGGCGTACCTGGGCCGCGACGAGGAACTGCTGGCCGGCCCGCGCATGGACAACCTGCTGTCCGTGCACGCCGGTGCGGCCGCGCTGACGGCGGTCGCCGCGCACGGGGCCGGGCTGCCCTTCATCCCCGTCCTGGCCGCCTTCGACCACGAGGAGACCGGCTCCCAGTCCGACACCGGTGCGGACGGGCCGCTGCTCGGCGGCGTGCTGGAGCGCTCGGTGTTCGCCCGCGGCGGCTCGTACGAGGACCGGGCGCGCGCCTTCGCCGGCACCGTCTGCCTCTCCTCGGACACCGGTCACGCCGTCCACCCCAACTACGCGGAACGGCACGACCCGACCCACCACCCGCGCGTCGACGGCGGCCCCCTCCTCAAGGTCAACGTCAACAACCGCTACGCGACGGACGGTTCGGGCCGGTCCGTGTTCGCGGCGGCCTGCGAGAAGGCGGGCGTGCCCTTCCAGGCGTTCGTCTCCAACAACTCCATGCCGTGCGGCACCACGATCGGCCCGATCACCGCGGCCCGGCACGGCATCACGACCGTCGACATCGGTGTGGCCATCCTGTCGATGCACAGCGCGCGCGAACTGTGCGGCGCGCGGGACCCGTTCCTCCTGGCGAACGCGCTGACGGCGTTCCTGGAGGGATAGGGACGCGGCCCCCTCACCGGCCCGCCCGCGCCGGGGCGGGCCGGTTCCCGCGCCGCCCGTCCGCGTCCTCCGACGGGATGTCAACTGACCCCTGGTGCATGAGTGATGGCTGCCCGGGTATGCGGAGGCAACCGGAAGGGCCGGGGGAAGAACCGGAAGAACCGGATAGGGAGGCGGCACTCATGGGACTCGGAGGGTGCATCATCCTGATCGCCGCAGGGGCGATCCTCACGTTCGCGACCGACTGGGACATGCAGGGGGTCAACCTGAACCTGGTCGGTGTCATCCTGATGATCGTCGGACTGATCGGTGTGGCGACCTTCAGCAGCATCGCCCGGCGCAGGCGCGTCGTCGTCCCGCCGGCCACGCCCGTCATCGACGACACCCGCCCGCACAGCCGCGACGGCTACAGCGACGGGTACGGCGTCTGACCCGACGTCACCGGTGCCCGCACACCGTGGGAACGACATGTACACCGCACACGCCGGGCACCTCGTGCGCACCACGCGCACCGCGGGCGCCGAGAGCGCCGCATGCCGACAATCGGCCTAGTCCCGGCGTCGGGAGGCGGGCGGCGGGGCACCCGTGAGGGCATGAGATTCCTCGTACGCGACCGGCTCCTCGGAATCGGTGACGACTACTGGATCGAGGACGACCGGGGCAACAAGGTCTTCCTCGTCGACGGCAAGGCCATGCGCCTGCGGGACACCTTCGAACTGAAGGACGCCCAAGGCCGTGTGCTCATCGACATCCGCAAGAAGATGTTCGCCCTGCGCGACACCATGGTGATCGAACGGGACGGCGAGGCGCTGGCCGCGATCCGGCGCAAGCGGCTGTCCCTGCTGCGCAACCACTACCGGGTCACCCTGGCCGACGGCACCGAACTGGACGTCAGCGGCAAGATCCTCGACCGCGAGTTCGCCGTGGAGTACGACGGCGAGCTGCTCGCCGTGATCTCGCGGCGCTGGCGGCACGTCCGGGAGACGTACGGCGTCGACGTCGTCCGGGACGACGCGGACCCGGCGCTGCTGATCGCCGTGTCGGTGTGCGTGATCCACCTGGCGGAGAAGGAGCGGGAGAGCTGAGCGCGGGGGCCGAACGGACGTCGGGCCCCGCCCCGGGGCCCGGGCCGGAGCGCTGCTCCGGGACACCCGCTCCGGAGCCCGCCCCGGCCCGCCCCGGGCTCCTCCGGGT
>NZ_LIRG01001003.1 GCF_001419695.1 Streptomyces prasinopilosus | reverse complement strand
CGCCTGCCGTACGGCAGGCGGCCGGTACCGGTCGACGTCGAGCGCCCTCCCCACGGCCCCGGGCCGGCCGGGGAGGGCGCTCGTGCGTGCGTGCGTGGGTGCCGCATGAGGATTCCTCGTGTCGACAGGACCGGATCTCCGGACACCGAGCCGGACTGCCGGCTCCGGCGGGTCAGCCGTTCTCCGCGGGGCTGAGCCGGGAACCCGCCCGGTTCCTCGACCGAGGGACCCGGGGGAAGAACGGCTCTCGCGGTGGCCTCGATCCCGCTTGCGGCGGGCGCCGGGTACACGGCCGGGCGGCAGACACGGGTGGCGGACCCCGGGACGCCGGAATGACGATCCGCGGTCGGGTTCCTGGAACCCGGCTCTTCGATCCGGTGCCTCGTGCCGCGGCGATGTCTGCTCGTCGTGGTGCGGGTGACCGATGAATCCGGTACGCGGCCGCGGTCTGTCCCCGCGGTGGCCGTGCCGATGGACGGTCACGCCGCACATCACTGTCGGGCGAGCAGCCGATACGCGAGGAGTACCGTGATCATCATTGCCGGGAAGCTGTGGGTGGACGCCGCTGACCGCGGCGCCTATCTGGCCGGATGCTCGAGCATCGTCGAGCAGGCCCGGGGTGCCGTCGGGTGCCTCGATTTCGCTCTGTCGGCCGACTTGATCGAGCCGGGCCGGATCAACGTCTACGAGCGGTGGAGGACCGACGAGGATCTCGCACGCTTCCGTGGCGCGGGCCCGGAATCCGACCAGGCGGCTCAGATCCGCGACGCCGAGGTGAGCAAGTACCGGATCTCCGATGTCGAGGCCCCGTAGGCGTAGGCCGTGCCCCACCGGGACGGTCGGAACGGGCGGGGAGTGCGGCGGCGGTGACCGCCCCGACCGGAGGGCGTGTTCGGCTTCCTGACGAACGTCGCCCGGGCCTCGCCGGGCCCCGTCGTCGACGACGTCGCCCGGCGAGGCCCGCGCCGAGGGCCCGCACCCGGCCCCCGCCTCAGCGGCTCAGGGTCGTCTCCCGGCGCATGTGGGACAGCTTCTCCGGGTTGCGTACGGCGTAGAGGCCGGTGACGAGGCCGTCCTCGACGCGGACCGTCAGGACGGTGTCGAGTGCGCCGTCGACCCGCAGCAGCAGTGCGGGGCAGCCGTTGACCTGGGCGAACCGGAAAGACGAACCGGTGGGGATCCTGCCCGGGCCCGCGGCCAGCAGGCGGGCCACCTTGTCGGCGCCGACGATGGGCCGCAGCACTGCCTGCTTCACTCCGCCGCCGTCGCCCAGCAGGACGACGTCCGGCGCGAGGACGTCGAGCAGGCTCTGCAGGTCCCCCGTCTCGACCGCCTGCCGGAACGCGTCGAGCGCCTTGCGGGAGTCCGCCGACGACACGTGTCCGCGCGGCCGGCGCGCCGCCACATGAGCCCGTGCGCGGTGGGCGATCTGGCGGACCGCGGCCGGTTTCCGGTCGACGGCCTGCGCGATCTCGTCGTACTCCAGGGCGAACACCTCGCGCAGCACGAACACCGCCCGCTCCGTCGGCGCGAGCGTCTCCAGCACCAGCATCATCGCCGTCGAGACGCTGTCGGCCAGCTCCACGTCCTCGGCCACGTCGGGCGTGGTGAGCAGGGGCGCGGGCAGCCAGGAGCCCACGTAGGACTCCTTGCGGCGGCCGAGCGTACGCAGCCGGTTCAGCGCCTGGCGCGTGGTGATCCGGACCAGGTACGCCCGCCGGTCCCGCACCGAGGCGAGATCGACCCCCGACCACCGCAGCCAGGTCTCCTGCAGCACGTCCTCCGCGTCGGCGGCCGAGCCCAGCATCTCGTAGGCCACCGTGAACAGGAGATTGCGGTGGCCGACGAACGCCTCGGTGGCGGGATCGGTCCCCGCGCCGCCCGCGGGAGGCCCGCCCGTGTGCTCGTCCCGTCCGTCCTCCACCGCACGCTCCTTCGCTTCCGCACGCTCCATGCGCACGGGACACCGGTCCCCGCGGTCCTGTGACACCCGGCCGTCATGGCCTGCCTCACACGGTGGTTCCGTCACACCGGGCCGGCGGCCGGCGTCCCGTGTTCGTCCGATGCCACATCACCAGTGAGGACGAAGTCATGGAAACCCGGTTCGACCTGTTCGCCAACGAGATCGCGCTCAAGTTCGCCAAACGGTTCGCCGGTGCCGGCCTGGTGATCCAGCGCTCGCCGCTGCCCCGGTCCACGCAGGAGCTGGTGTCGCTGCGCGTCAGCCAGATCAACGGCTGCGGCCACTGCGTCGACCTGCATACGAAGGAGGCCGCGGCCGCCGGCGAGAGCGCGGTCCGGCTCCACCTGGTCGCCGCCTGGCGCGAGTCCACGGTGTTCACCGAGGCGGAGCGGGCCGCGCTGGCCCTCGCCGAAGAGGGCACCCGGCTCGGCGACGCCCACCACGGTGTGTCCGACGAGACCTGGGAGCGGGTGCGCAAGCACTACGACGACGACCGGACCGCGGCGCTGGTCGCCCTGGTCGCCCTGATCAACGCGGCCAACCGGTTCGCCGTGATCGTGCGTCAGAAGGGAGGCTCGTACGAGCCGGGCATGTTCGCCCATGTGCTCGACTGAACGGAGGGCGTCGAGCGGAAGCGGTGCGGGGCGGGCCGGGGTT
Source organism: Streptomyces prasinopilosus (assembly GCF_001419695.1). Lineage (GTDB taxonomy): Bacteria > Actinomycetota > Actinomycetes > Streptomycetales > Streptomycetaceae > Streptomyces > Streptomyces prasinopilosus. The sequence continues at coordinate 1,583 of NZ_LIRG01001003.1, read as the reverse complement.
CGTTCGCTCCCGGCCCGCCCGTAGGGGGTCGGGGAGGTCGAGGACGCTGCTCGTGGCCTGGAGGCGTCGTCCCCTTGAGCCGGTGGTCGTGCGGGATCGGCCGGCACGAGGGCCGGCACCGCCCGGTCGAGCGAGCGTGCCCGCTGGTTCGAGGGGACGACGGCCGCCCGCAGGTGGGCCTCCCCGTCCTGGCCGGGGGCAGTATGCCGCATGTGCGGGCGGCTTTCCTCGGCCCCCGGCCGGATGTGACCTCGACGGGTGCGATGCCGGGAGGCTCGTCCCCGTCCTGGGGGTGACGCACCGTCCCGAAGGCGTGAGCACTTTGGCCGGTGCTGTCCTGATGCCGCTCATCCGAGTGCCCGTGGGACACCTTTCCGCCGAATGCTCACGCCTTTCGGCAAGGCACCCGTTCTCCGGCCTCCCGTGGAGTCGGGTCCGGGGGGATCCCCTGCGGTACCCGGGGGACACCGCCCAGGTCATGGCGGTAGTCTCCGCCCGGACATCGTGTAGCTCTACTTAAAATTCCTACCCCTTACAGGTAAGTATCAGTAATGGATGCTGTCGGGGATAGGCGCCGTGCGGTCCGGGTACTCGAACAACCCGACCGAGAGGAGGCGGAACACCGTGAGCGCAACCATCGAGCAACCGCCGGTTCGCGACACGCGCAGTCGCGAAGGCCACGGCCGTGCCGGGTACGGCCACGCCGAACACGGCCGCGACGAGCACAGCGTGGGCGAACTCGTCGGGCAGGCCACCGAGCAGGTCTCCCGGCTGGTGCGGCAGGAAATGGCCCTGGCCAAGGTGGAGCTGGCCGAGAAGGGCCGCCGGGCCGGACGCGGCGGCGGCATGCTGGGCGCCGCGGGCGCCTTCGCCTACGCGGGCCTGCTGGCGACGGCCTTCACCGTGGGTGCGGCGCTCTCCCTCGTCCTGCCGGTGTGGGCGGCTGCGCTGATCGTCACGGCCGTGCTGTTCGTGGTCGCCGCCGTGCTGGCCGCGCTCGGCCGCGCCGAGCTGAAGAAGGCCACGCCGGCCGCTCCGGAACAGGCACTGGACAGCGTGAAGGCGGACGTGGAGGAGATCAAGGGGAGGGCACACCGATGACGCGGGACGTGAGCGGGGCGAACCCGCCCGCGAGGGCGGCGGGCTCCGGTTCCGGGGCCCACATCGAGCCCCGGATCGAGCAGGAGGCCGCCCGCGGGGCCAAGGGGCCCGACGAACTGCGGCGGGAGATCGAGCGCACCCGGCACGAACTCGGCGACACCGTCGAGGAGCTGGCCGGGAAGATGGACGTCAAGGGACAGGCACTGGCCCGCGTGGAGGACCTGCGCGACAAGGCCGGGGCGATGAGCGTGCAACTGCGGAGCAGCGCCACGCAGGCCCGGCTGGCCGGGACGCGGAAGCCGTGGCCGGTGATGGTCGCCGGAGGGACGGCGGCCGGCCTGGCGGCGACGGCCGGGATGGCGGTCCTGCGGCGGCGCGGGACGCACTGACCGCGGACCGGGGAGCGCGACGGCCGGGAAGCGCCGGGCGCGGGCCGGGGAGCGCCGCGGACCCGGCTGGGACGGACGGGCGCGCCGGGGGCG
>NZ_LIRG01001002.1 GCF_001419695.1 Streptomyces prasinopilosus | reverse complement strand
CGGGCGCGGCCTCCGCCAGGGTCTTGGCCAGCCGGTCCGGGGAGTCGGCGGCCAGGTCGACGCGCAGACCCGGGCCGGCCCCCGTGGACGAGCGGCCGGCCTCGGGCAGGTGGGTGTCCGGCAGGCCGCGCAGGTGTGCGACCACATGGCGGCCCAGGTAGCCGGTGCGGCCCAGGACGAGGATGCGCATGGACGTTCAGGCTCCCTTGAGCAGCATGGACTTGCGGGTGGTGAATTCCGCGTTGGCCCGGTCGTAGTCGTCCGGGCGCCCGATGTCCAGCCAGTAGCCGTCGAACTCGTAGGAGTGCGGCGGGCGCCGGGCGGCGAGGAGGTCCAGGACGAGTTCGTCGAAGCCCAGCGGGAGGCCGGGCGTGTAGTCCTCGAGCGTCGAGCGGGAGAGCCCGTAGACCCCCATGGAGACGTGGTAGTCCATGCTGGGCTTCTCGGTGAAGGCGACCACCCTGCTCTCCCGCGTGGTCAGCACGCCGAAGTCGATGTGGACCTTGCGGGCGTAGGTCGCGATGGTGAGCGGGGCGCCGGACTCCCGGTGCCGGTTCAGGACGTCGGCGTAGTCGAGGTCGGTCAGGACGTCGCCGTTCATCACCAGGAACGTCTCGGGCAGCCGCTCGCGCAGCGTGAGCAGGGGGCCCATGGTGCCCAGCGGGTTCTCCTCGGTGGCGTAGTCGATCTCCATGCCCCACTGGGAGCCGTCGCCGACGTAGGCGCGGATGATCTCGCCGAGGTGGCCGATGGCGATGGTGCAGTGGGTGAAGCCGGACGTGGCGAGCTGGCGCAGCACGATCTCCAGGATGGCGTGCTGGTCGCCGATGGGGACGAGCGGCTTGGGGAGGGCCGTGGTGTAGGGCCGCAGCCGGACGCCCTTGCCACCTGCCAGTATCACTGCGTGCATGGGGCTTCTCCTTCGGATCCTTCGTGTTCCCCGGGGACGTGCTGGACGCGGAGCGGTGGTGCGGGTCGGACGGGAGGGGTCAGACGTTGTAGATGCCGGTCTTGTAGCGGGCCAGGTGGGCCGGGTCGCGGAAGAACTCCACGGTCCGGGCGAGTCCCTGCTCCAGCGTGTGGGCGGGCTTCCAGCCGGTGGCGGCGGCGAGCCGGGTGGCGTCGGCGACCAGCCGCATCACCTCGGAGTTGGCGGGCCGCAGCCGGGCGGTGTCCTCCCGTACGTCGAGAGCGGTGTCCATGACCTCGTCGCGCTGCTCGGCGAGGTCATGGACACCGCT
>NZ_LIRG01001001.1 GCF_001419695.1 Streptomyces prasinopilosus | reverse complement strand
GGTGCTGCCCGGCGTGTACGGGTACGTGTCGAGACTGATGTCGGCGCCGGCGGCGAGCGCGTCGTCCAGCAGGGCCAGCAGCTCGGGCGCCCTGCCCTTGTTCACGCCGAAGTTCATCGTCGCGTGCGCCAGGTGCAGCGGGCAGCCCGCCTCCCGGGTGAGCGCCACCATCTCCTCGTACGCCCGGAGCGCGCCCGCCCCGTAGGAACGGTGGTGCGGGCAGTAGTAGCCGCCGTGGCGGGCCACCACCCGGCACAGTTCGGTGAGTTCGGCGTCCTCGGCGTACATGCCGGGCGTGTACGTCAGTCCCGACGACATGCCGACCGCGCCCTGCTCCATGCCCTCCGCGACCAGCTGCCGCATCCGGTCCAGCTCGGCGGGGGTGGCCTTCCGGTCCTCCCAGCCGACGACGAGCGCGCGGACCGTGCCCTGCGGGATCAGGTACGCGGCGTTGACCGCGATGCCCCGGTCGAGCCGGTCCAGGTACTCGCCCACCGAGCGCCAGTCGAAGTCGACGTCGTCCCCGTCGCCGTTCCAGCCGGCGATCGCGCGGCGGACCTCGCCGAGCGTGCGGTCGTCGACCGGCGCGTACGACAGGCCGTCCTGGCCCAGCACTTCGAGGGTGACGCCCTGTGCGGCCTTGGCGCTGTGGTCGGGGTCGCGCAGCAGCGCCAGATCGCTGTGGGCGTGCATGTCGATGAAGCCGGGCGCCAGGACCAGCCCTTCGGCGTCCAGTTCGCGGCGGGCCTTCGGGCGCTGGCAGCCCGCTGCCGCCGCCTCCTTGACGATCGAGACGATGCGGCCGCCGTCGACGACCACGTCCGCGCGGTACGCGGGGTCGCCGGAGCCGTCCACGACGTCGGCGTCCCGGATGACGAGTTCTTCCATGCCGGGCCTCCTAGAAGAACGTGCGGACGTAGTCGACCACCGTGCCGTCCGCCTCCGCCACGGGAATGAGTACCCATTTGTCGAAGGAGGTGCACGGGTGGGAGAGGCCGAGGCCCAGCCAGTCGCCGACCTCCAGGTCGGCCTCGGGGGCGGTGCGCAGCCAGGCGTGCTGGTCGGAGAGGGAGACGACCGAGATCCCGGTGGCCGGGCGCTCCGCGCCGTCCCGGCGCACGACCTGGGCGAACGGCAGGTCGAGGTCGTGGGCCGCGTCCCGCTTGCCCGCGTTGGCGAAGGCCTGTCCGGCGGACGGCCGGGACACGATCTGCGTCCACAGCCGGAACGCCGGCTCCAGCGCGCCCTCCTCCGGCACCCGGTTGAACGGGGTCAGTTCGCGGTAGTGCCCGTCGTCGTGCGAGACGTACGCACCCGAGCGCAGCAACTTCAGCACGGGCAGGGAAAGTTCGGGGATCTCCGCGAAGACGTCGGCGACCGCGTCGAACCAGGCGCTGCCGCCCGCGCTCACCACGATCTCGTCCACGCCCGCGAACCGCCCGGCCCCGTCGAAGTCCGCCGCCAGGGCCACCAGGCGCCGCAGCCACGCCCGCACCCGCTCCGGGTCGGCGTCCGGCACCTCCCCCTCGTACCCGGCGACCCCGGCCAGCCGCAGGTGGCGCGCGCCCGCCACCGCGTCGGCGACGGCGGCGCACTCCGCCTCCGTGCGCACCCCGGTCCGCGCGCCCTCGCCGCCGGCGAGTTCGACCACGACGTCCACCGGGCGGGCGGCCCCGGCGAGGGCCGCGTCCATCAGCTCGGCACCGCGCACGGAGTCGACGTAGCAGGCGAACCGGAAGCCGGGGTCGGCGTCCAGCTCGCCGGAGATCCACCGCAGGGCCGCCGGGTCCACCAGCTCGTTGGCGAGGAACACCCGCCGCACGCCGAACGCCCGCGCCACCCGCACCTGGTGCGGCACCGCGAGGGTGATGCCCCAGGCGCCGTGCTCGAGCTGGCGCCGGAAGAGCTGCGGGGCCATGGACGTCTTGCCGTGCGGGGCGAAGGCGAGGCCGTGCCGGGCCGTGTACGCCTCCATCAGCTTCAGGTTGTGCTCCAGGCGCTCGGCGGACAGGGCGAGCACCGGNNGCGTTCCTCCGCGAGGAGCGTGTAGGCGTCGGAACCGGGGTCGAGGACCATCAGAGCCTCCCTGATCTGGCGTGTTGCATTCTCTGCAACACCCATTGCGTATGTCGCTTACCGCTGTCTAACATCTCGGCCACACGGGGTCAATGGAAACGGGTCC
>NZ_LIRG01001000.1 GCF_001419695.1 Streptomyces prasinopilosus | reverse complement strand
GTCCTTGACGTCGTGGGCCTCACCCCCCGCCTCCTCGACCACATGCCCCACCTCAGGAAGCTCGGCCGGTCCGGCTCCCGCGCACCGCTCGGCACCGTGCTGCCCGCCGTCACCTGCGCCGCCCAGTCCACCTTCCTCACCGGCACCCTCCCCTCCGAACACGGCATCGTCGGCAACGGCTGGTACTTCCGCGAACTCGGCGACGTCCTGCTGTGGCGCCAGCACAACGGCCTCGTCTCCGGCGACAAACTCTGGGACGCCGCCCGCCGCGCCCATCCCGGCTACACCGTCGCCAACATCTGCTGGTGGTACGCCATGGGCGCCGACACCGACATCACCGTCACCCCCCGCCCGGTCTACTACGCCGACGGCCGCAAGGAACCGGACTGCTACACCCGGCCCCCCGCCCTGCACGACGAGCTCACCGAGAAATTCGGCACGTTCCCCCTGTTCCACTTCTGGGGACCCGGAGCCGACCTCGTCTCCAGCCAGTGGATCATCGACGCCACCCGCCACATCATGCGCACCCGCCACCCCGACCTGACGCTCTGCTACCTCCCTCACCTCGACTACGACCTGCAGCGCTTCGGCCCCGACGACCCGCGCTCCCTCAAAGCCGCCGCGGACCTGGACGCCGCCCTGGCCCCGCTGCTCGACGACGCACGCGCCGAGGGCCGCACCGTCGTCGCCCTGTCCGAGTACGGCATCACCCGGGTGAACCGGACCGTGGACATCAACCGCGCCCTGCGCCGCGCAGGCCTGCTGGAGGTCCACACGCAGGACGGCATGGAGTACCTCGACCCGATGGCCTCGCGCGCCTTCGCGGTCGCCGACCACCAGATCGCCCACGTCTACGTGCGCCGCCCCGAGGACCTCGACGCCACCCGGACCGCCCTCGAAGGACTGCCCGGCATCGACCTGCTCCTGGACGACGAGGGCAAGAAGGCCCATCACCTCGACCATCCGCGCGCCGGCGAACTGGTCGCCGTCGCCGAACCCGACGCCTGGTTCACGTACTACTACTGGCTCGACGACGCACGGGCACCCGACTTCGCGCAGCTCGTCGAGATCCACCGCAAACCCGGCTACGACCCGGTCGAACTCTTCATGGACCCCCTCGACCCGTACGTCAAGGTGAAGGCGGCCACCGCACTGGCGCGCAAGAAGATCGGCATGCGCTACCGGATGGCGGTCGTGCCCCTCGACCCGTCACCTATTCGGGGCAGCCACGGCCGCCTCCCGGCGAGCGACGACGACGGTCCGCTCCTCATCTGCTCCACCCCCCGTGCCGTCGGAGACCGCGTCGCGGCCACCGATGTCAAACAACTCCTGCTCCGGCTCGCCGGACTCGGCTGACGCACCACCACGGCTGACGCACCACCACCGAGGACCCTCCGAGATCCAGCTACGGAGAGTGAAACACACGGCACTGACAACGGCCGGTCCCGGCGGGACCGGAACCGGCCACGACCGAGAAGGCAGGCCACCTGTGACCCCGTACCCCGCTCCCTCCCGCACCGAGGCCGTCACCGCCCCGGCCGCCG
>NZ_LIRG01000100.1 GCF_001419695.1 Streptomyces prasinopilosus | reverse complement strand
GGCGCAGCCGGTGCAGCCGGTGGGGTTCATCGGGATGATCTGGGCGACCAGGAGACGGGTGTCCGGGTCGGCCGCCCGCATCTGTGCCACCAGCTTGGTGTAGGCGGCGAGGACGCGGTCGGGGGAGACGCCGCTCCAGACGTCGTTCGTCCCGAAGTGCATGACAACGATATCCGGCCGAGTCGCCGCCAGCCGTCCGGGCAGGAGGTCCTGGTCGGCCAGCCGGGTCACCAGCTCACCGCCGTGCCCCTCGTTGTCGCCGTCGTACGCCATACCGCACCCCTGGCCGGGCAGGGTGCCGACGAAGTCGACGTCCGTGTGGCCGGCGTCCAGCAGGCGGTTCCACAGCAGGGCCCGCCAGCACCCCGGTGAACCGGTGATCGAGTCGCCCAGCGGCATGACGCGGACGGGGGCGGCGTCCGGAGCGGCGGCCGCGCGGGGGACGAAGGGGGGAGTGAGGGCGAGGCCGAGCGGGAGGAGCAGAGCGGTCAGTACGAGGAGAGCCCGTAACGGCAAGTGGTCGATGACGCGCATGGTGTTCCCTTCCCTGGGGGGCGTGGGAGCGCTCCCATAAAGACATCAAGCCACTCTTGTCAGTTACGCGTCAAGAGGGGGGGGGAGGTGAGGGGCGTCGGGTGCGGTGGTGTCCCTACGGCCGGCCCATGGTGTGTGTGGCCGCACCCTCGGGCGCCCTACGGTTGATCCCTCCCGGTTTCCGTACGCCTCATGGGCGTGGCGCATATGTGCGCCACGCCCACGGCAGGCCCTCGGGAAGAACTTCGCGGCCGGGATCAGTGCTCGGCGCGCCGGCGGGTCACGGCCTTCTTCAGCAGCGGCCAGGCCAGCAGCAGCACGATGACCGCGTACACGGTGACCGAGAAGGGCGTGCCGACCAGGCCCGACACGCTGCCGTCACTGATCTGCAGCGCGCGGCGGAGCTGTTGCTCGGCGGCTGGGCCGAGGATGACGGCGACGATGGCGGGCAGGACCGGCAGGCCGTACCGCCGCATACCGAAACCGATCAGGCCGATGATCAGCAGGATCACCAGATCGATCACCTCGCCGCCGACCGCGTACGCGCCGATCGACGCGAAGAACAGGATCCCGGCGTAGAGGTACGGCCGCGGGATGCGCAACAGCTTCGCCCACACCGGCGCCAGGGGCAGGTTGAGGGCGAGCAGCAGCACCATGCCGACGAACAGCGAGGCGATGAGTCCCCACACCAGGTCGGGCTCCCGTTCGAAGAGCAGCGGGCCCGGCTGAATGCCGTACTGCTGGAAGGCCGCCAGCATCACCGCCGCGACCGCGGTGGTCGGCAGCCCCAGGGTCAGCATGGTCACCAGGGTGCCGGCCGCCGAGGCGGACGCCGCCGACTCCGGCCCCGCCACGCCCTCGATGGCGCCCTTGCCCCACTCCTCCTGGTGCCTGGACAGCCGTTTCTCCGTGACGTACGACAGGAAGGTCGGGATCTCCGCGCCACCCGCCGGGATCGCGCCGAACGGGAAACCGATGAACGGGCCGCGCGCCCAGGACTTCCAGGTGCGCCGCACATCGCCGCGGCTCAGCCACGGCAGGCCCACCGGAATCGGCTCGGGCGGCCCGCGCCGCAGATGCGCGGCGACCCATAGCGCCTCACCGATGGCGAACAGACCCACCGCGACGATCACCACGTCGATTCCGTCGGCCAGTTGGAGGGAGCCGAAGGTCAGCCGCTGCTGGCCGGTCATCCGGTCCAGGCCCACCAGACCGATCGTCAGGCCGATCAGCAGCGAGGCCAGCCCCCGGATCCGCGACGAACCCAGGACCGACGTCACGGCGATGAACGCCAGCACCATGATGGCGAAGTAGTCCGGAGCGCCGATGTCCACGGCGAGTCCGGCGACCGCCGGCGCCAGCGCGACCAGCAGGACCGTGCCGACCATGCCGCCCGCGAAGTGACCGATCGCGGCGGCCGCCAGCGCCTGCGCGCCACGGCCCGACTTGGCCATGGGGTTGCCCTCCATGGCCGCGACCACGGCGGCGCTCTCCCCCGGTGTGTTCAGCAGGATCGAGGTGGTCGAACCGCCGAACATCGCGCCGTAGTAGATCCCCGCGAACATGATGAACGCGCCGATCGGTTCGAGGCCGTACGTCACCGGCAGCAGCAACGCCACCGCCATCGCCGGGCCGATGCCGGGCAGTACACCGATCGCGGTGCCCAGCAGCACACCGATCGCGGCCCACAGCAGGTTGATCGGGGTCAGGGCGGTCCCGAAGCCGTCCAGAAGGGAGGTGAGGGCGTTCACGTCACAGCACTCCCATCAGCGGACCGCCGGGCAGCGGTACTCCGAGCAGGTTGTCGAACACGGTGTGGGCGACGAGGGAGACGGTCGCGGCGATCAGCGGGTCGCGGTCGAATCTGCGGCTGCCGAGGGCGAAGGCCGCCCCCCAGAAGAGCAGCGCGCCGGAGACGGGGAAACCGAGTGGTTCGATGAGGACGGCCGAACCGAGGAACACCCCGGTGAGCAGCAGCACCGTGCGCCAGTCGGCGGGTTCGGACAGGTCGACGTCCTCGCCGGTCTCGGCCCGGCCCCGCCCGCCGCGCACGACGTCCACCGCGAGCAGGACGGCCACGACGAGGAGTCCGGCGCCGACCACGACGGGTACCGTCCTGGGCCCGACGGGGCCGCGCTGGGTGAGGTCGACGTCCATGGTGAGGGCATCGGTCAGGACGAGCGCGCCGAGCACCAGCAGCATGACGCACACTCCGAGTTCCGAGTGGTCGCGCAGCCAGGAGCGCCGTCCGGCGGGTTCGGGGGGCAGGCCGGTGGTCGGTGTCGTCACAGCCCGAGCTCCTTCAGGACGGACACCACGCGCTCGTCCTCGGCGTCCAGGAAGTCGCCGAACTCCTCACCGGTCAGGAAGGCGTCGTCCCAGCCGTTCTGCTTCAAGGACGCGCGCCATTCGTCCGAGTCGTGCAACTCCTCGAACAACGAGATGAGTTGGTCGCGCTCGGTGTCGGTCAGGCCGGGAGGGGCCACGATGCCCCGCCAGTTGGTGAAGTTCACGTCGTACCCCGCCTCCTGCAGCGTGGGCGCGTCCAGCCCGGGGACCCGCTCCGGTCCGGTGACCGCGAGCAGGCGCAGCTCGCCCGCTCTGATCTGGTCGAGGTACTCGCCCACGCCGGACACGCCGAACCCGACCTTGTCGCCGAGGATCGAGGCGAGCAGTTCGCCGCCGCCGTCGAACGGGATGTAGTTCACCTGCTTCGGGGCGATCCCGGCGGCACGCGCCATCAGCATCGGCGCGAGGTGGTCGGGTCCGCCGGGCGCGGAACCGCCGCCCACCGGCACCTTGCCGGGGTTCTCCTTCCAGGCGCCGATCAGGTCGTCGATCGTCCTGTACGGGGAGTTCCTGGCGACCACGACGACGTCCTGCTCCTCGGTGAGCCGGGCGACGGGGGTGGTGTCGGCGAGGGTCTTCGGCGCACCGTTGGACCGGACGGCACCGACGACGCCGAGGCCCATCGACATGGCGAGCCTGCCGTTGCCGTGCTCGCTCACCAGCCTGCTGAGACCGACGGTGCCACCGGCGCCGGGAAGGTTGAACACCTCGATGCCGTGGGTGAGTCCGGCGTCCTCGGCGTTCTTCGCGGCCGTGCGGGCCGTGATGTCGTAGCCCCCGCCGGGCGTGTTGGGAACCATGAAGCGCAGGCCCGGGACGTGCGTGCCGGTCCCGGTGCCGCTGCCGGTCGTGAGCAACGGTGGACCCACGAGTACCAGCACGGCGGCCCCGAGCAGGGCGAGGGGGGTGCGCAGGCGCACGAATGCCACCACCTGTCGGTCGATTGTCCGGAGGTCACACAGAGCCCTGCGGGATGAATGACGTGCGCCACATGGTGCACGCGCGTCTCCCGGCTGTCTCGCTTGCGGAACCAACGGAGGTTCTGGTCATTGCGTCAGCGGCCCGGCGGCCCGGCGCCCCGGAGGATCGCCGGGCCGGCGCGTCGCCGGGCGCTCCGCCGTCCGCCTCCGCACGTTCACCCGCGTACCTCCCTTCCCGGGAGGCGCGGGCGGGCGCCATGATGGGGCGCCCGTCACCCGCGCCGCACCCCGTAGTGCCGCCGGGGCACGGGTGCATCGCCGGCCGGAGGGTCCGTCGGCGAGGAGAGCCCGTCGGCCGGCGGGGCCGCCGACAGGAGGGATCGAGTACGTCGTGGCCGTCACCTTCCGCCGTCAGACCCTCGCGGGCGAGATGCTGGTGCTCCAGCTCGCCATCGTCGTCATGGTGCTGCTGGCGGTCGCCGCGGTCTCCCTGGCGCAGTCGGAGGCGACCTTCAACCGGGTCGAGGGCCGCCGGGTCGGCGCGCTCGCCGAACAGCTGGCCGCGAACCCCCTGGTGCGCAGCAGACTGGTGCGGCCGGTGCCCGGAGAGGCCCTGGCCGCGCTGGTGAACTCCACCCAGACCCAGTCCGGAGTCACCTCGGTGACCGTGGCCGGCCCGGACGGCCGGATCGTCGCCTCCACGAACCCCACGGTGATCGGCGACCGGCTGCCCCCGGGCGACGGCGCCGTGCACGGTCGCGGCTGGTCGGGCCCGCTGACGCTCGACGGCAGCCGTGAACGGGTCGCCCAGGTGCCGGTCCTCGGTGCGAACCAGGGCAATCTGGGGCACCACCTCGGCACGGTGATGATCGGCGCGGCCGACCCGACGGTGTGGCAACGGCTCAGTGGCGCCTCCTCGTACCTGCTGACCTACCTGGGCGTCGCCAGCGGGCTCGGGGTGGCCGGCTCCTGGCTGCTCGCGCGACGCGTCAAGCGGCAGAGCCTCGGCCTCGAGCCGCGCGAGATCGCGGGACTCGCCGAACACCGTGAAGCCATGCTGTACGGCATCGCCGAGGGCGTGATCGCCCTCGACCCGCAGCACCGGCTCACCCTCGTCAACGAGACGGGCCGCCGTCTGCTGGCACTGCCGGAGGACTGTGTGGGCCGGAGCCTGGACGCCCTCGGTGTCGACGGGCGGCTGCGGGACGTGCTCACCGGGACGCAGCGCACGGCGGGGGGCCGGCCGCCGTGCCGGGCGGGCGAGCGGCCGCGGGGACGGGGCGGCGACCGGTCGCAGGCCCCGGAGGCCGGCCGGGCGCGGCCCCGGGCGGACGCCCGGCCGTCGCACGAGGCGGGCCGGCGACGTGACGAGGTCGTCGTCCGCAACGGCCGGGTACTGGTGATGAACCGGATGACCGTCACCAAGGACGGACGCCCTCTCGGCTCGGTCACCACCCTGCGGGACCGTACCGAACTCGCCCGGCTGGAAAGGGAGATCGGGTCCTTCCGCAGTTCCTCCGAACTGCTGCGCGCCCAGGCCCACGAGTTCGCCAACCAACTGCACACGATCTCCGGCCTCATCCAGATCGGTGAACAGGACGAGGTCGTGCGCTACATCCGGGCCCTGAGCCGACGCCGCCAGTCCCTCGACGTCACGCTGAGTCGACGGGTGCGGGACACCGCCCTCGCCGCTCTGCTGACGGCGAAGGCCTCGCTCGCCGCCGAACGCAGGGTGAGCCTGCGCATCTCCGACCGCACCGCCCTGGACCGGCTCTCCCCCGAGGACGCCGCCGATGTGGCGACGGTCGTGGGCAACCTCGTGGACAACGCGGTGGACGCGGCGGCAGCCCCCGCGGGCGGTCCCGGCGCAGGGTCAGGGCCGGAGGGCGACGGGTACGAGGCCTGGGTCGAGGTCGAGCTGCGCCAGGACGCCGCCAGCGTGGAGATCGTCGTCCGCGACTCCGGTCCCGGTGTCGCCCCCGAGCTGGCCCGTGAGGTCTTCCAGCACGGCTTCACCACCAAGGCCGCCCAGGAGGGCGAGCGCGGTATCGGCCTGGCGCTCACCCGTCTCGTCTGCGAACGTCACGGCGGTGAGATCTCGGTGACCAACACCCCGGAGGGGGCGATGTTCACCGCCCGCATGACCGTCAGCCACCTCGCCGACGCGGTGGCGGAAGGAGCCGGCCGATGACCAGCACATACGGCGAGCACACAGGGTCCGCGCGCGCCGACGCGATCGACGTGCTCGTGGTCGACGACGACTTCATGGTGGCCCGGGTGCACCGTGCCTTCGTCGAACGCGTCGAGGGATTCCGGGTCGTCGGCGTCGCGAGCACGGGCGAACAGGCGGTCGCCGCGGTGGACGGACTCCGTCCCGATCTGGTCCTGCTCGACCTGTATCTGCCGGACCTGTTCGGCCTCGACGTGATTCCCCGGCTGCGCAGCGCCGGTCACGACTGCGACGTGATGGTCATCAGCGCCGCGCGGGAGGCCGACGCGGTGCGCGGCGCGGTCCGGCAGGGAGTCGTCGACTACCTGTTGAAACCGTTCGAGTCCGAGGACCTGCGGGCGCGGCTGGAGCGTTACGCCGTCCGGCGCGGCCGGCTGCTCGGCGCGGTCGTGCGGGGCCAGGCCGACGTCGACCGGGTCCTGGCCGGAGCACCGGCGCCGGTGGCCGCGGCACCGGCGCTGCCCAAGGGCATGAGCGTGGAGACCGCCGAACTCGTCGAACGCGTCCTGCGCGAGGCCGACGGCACGCTGTCGGCCACCGAGTGCGCCGCCCTCACCGGCGTCTCCAGGGTCAGCGCACGCCGCTACCTGGAGCACTTCCACACCGTGGGCAGGGCCGAGGTCTCCCTGCGGTACGGGGCGGCGGGGCGGCCGGAACGCCGCTACCGGTTCCTGGGGCCGCCGAAGGACCGGCCCGGCCGGGGGGCCCGGTGGAAGCCCGGACCGCAGGCCGAACCGCACGCCGGGGGACAAGCCGACGCGTTCCGGTGAAGTGGCGGGGCGCAGGCGCAGAAGCACGGACCGCCCCCTACGGGACCTCGTGCGAAGTGAACCCGCCCACCGCGCGGGGTTGTTCCGGCCCGTCCCCGGACCTAGGGTCGAGCAGCGGGTGCAAGCGCTTTCTGAAAGTTCGGCGAGGACTCTCCGCGAGCCCGTCGGCGTGGGCCCGCCGACCGTCCGGAGGAGTGCCGATGCCCCTGCCCCCCGTCCGCCGCCGCGTCGCCGTCGTGGGCACCGGCGCCGTCGTCGTCGACGGCCATCTGCCGGCGCTGCGGGCCCACGCCGACCGCACCGAACTCGTGGCCGCCGTCGACGTGGACCCGGACAGGCTCGACGCCTTCCGCGGACTGGCCGGCGGGCAGGTCGCCGGGTACACCTCGGTGGAGGGGATGCTCGACGCCGTACGCCCCGACCTGGTGCTGATCGGAACGCCGCCGTCGCTGCACCGGGAGCAGACGGTGGCCTCGCTCCGGGCCGGCGCCTGGGTGCTGTGCGAGAAGCCGCTGTGCCTGTCGCTCGCCGAGTACGACGAGATCGCGGCGGCGGAGGACGCGTCGGGCGCGTACGCCTCCGTGATCCTCCAGCACCGCTACGGGTCGGGCTCCGTCCACGCCCGGGAACTGATCGCGAGCGGTGCGCTGGGCACCCCGCTGGTCGCGCACTGCCAGACCACCTGGCACCGGGACGCCGCGTACTACGCCGTCCCCTGGCGCGGGCGGTGGGCCACCGAGGGCGGCGGGCCGACGATGGGGCACGGGATCCACCAGTACGACCTGCTGCTGCACCTCCTCGGCCCGTGGGAGGAGATACGGGCCATGGCGGGCCGGCTCGTCCACGACACCGAGAGCGAGGACGTCTCCACCGCCCTGGTCCGCTTCCGCGGCGGCGCCCTCGCCACCGTCGTCAACAGCGTGCTCTCGCCGGACGAGGTGAGCCGCGTCCGCGTGGACTGCGCCGACGCCACGGTCGAGCTCACCCACCTGTACGGACACCGCAACGACGACTGGTCCTACACCCCGGCGCGGCACGTCCCCGCCGCACGCGCCGCCGCCTGGCGCCCCCCGCCGCACGACGTACCCAGCTCGCACGCGGCGCAGCTCGGCGCCCTCCTCGACGCCTGCGACACCGGGGTCCGGCCGCCGGGCAGCGGCCGGGAGGCCCGGGCCACCCTCGAGTTCGCCGCCGCCCTGTACAAGTCCGCGTTCACCGGCCGCCCGGTGACGGCCGGCGAGATCGTGGCCGGCGACCCCTTCCACGCGGCCATGCACGGCGGTCACCCCGACTGGGCCCCGAGGGAGCACGCGTGAGCGCCCGCGCGGAGCGACGCCGAGCGCGCCCCCGCGGTCCCCGCGCCGGTACCGGGGCTTTCGGATCCCGCGGGCCGTACGAGTGAACCGAACGGCCGGACCCTCCGCGCCGGCCCCCGGCCCGCACACCGGTCACCGACCCCGCGCGGGCCCCGAGTTCCCGTAGGAGTGGGGGAGGCGGGCCGAGGCCACGGCGAGGGCGGTGGCCGCGCTCGCGATGCCGAGCACCGCGCCGGCGGCGACGTCGCCCGGGTAGTGCACGCCCGTGTGGATGCGCGAGTAGCCGACCGCGCCGGCCAGTGCGCCGAGCGGGACGGAGGCGGCGGGCAGGACCGTGCCGACGGCGGTGGCGAAGGCGACCGCCGACGCGGTGTGCCCCGACGGGAAGGAGGCCGATGTCGGCATCGGGACGTGCCGGTCCACGGTCACCCGGGCGGCCTCCCGGTCCGGCCGGTCCCTGCGGACGAGGCGCTTGCCGAGGATGTTGGCCGAGGCCGACGCCACCGCTATCGCCCCGACCCCGACGAGGGCGGCCCGGCGCGACCGCGACCCGCCCAGGGCCAGGGCACCGGCGAGGGTGAACGAGATCTTCGAGTGGTCGGCGGCGTGCGAGAGGCGGCGCAGCGCCCGGTCCAGGGTGGGGGTGGGGGTGGCGGCCACCGCCGCGTACAGGGCGCCGTCGACGGATCTGAGATCGCTGAGGACGGAGGACAGCACCCGGCGGAGGCCGTCGGCAGGGGGTACGGGCGCCGTGAGCGGGCGGGCTCCGCCCTGGTCGGTGGTGGTCGGCTCGCTCATTCGTCTCTCCCGCGGTGGTGTGGTGCGGCAGGGGCCGCGTGTCCGGGGCCCGCTGGGCGCACCCGCACCGCGGACCGGGAATCACCAGGTGCCCACGGTACGCGTGGTCAGCCCCGTGCGTTCGCGCACCCCTGTCGCCGTGCCCGGCGACCGCGCCCGGCGGGTTCCCGGTGCGCCGCCCGCCCCCGGGCGCGCCCGGGGGCGGCGTGACCACCGCCGACACGGAGGCCGCGGAGATCCGGTCCGCGAGCCGCGTGCCGCGGCCCTCAGGTCTGCGCCCCCTCCGCCGGTCTTGCCGGCCCGGCCGACCGGGTGCCGGGCCGACCCGGTCGGCCTCCGCGACAAGGCGCCTGCGTCCAGGGGGGATCCGCAGCCCGGGCATACCCCCCAACCGTATGCGATCCGAAGGGGTGTCGAACCTTGCATCAGTACCCCCCGGGGGTATGGTGAGACGTGTGGACACCGGCCCCGGGCCGGGCCGGACGCACTGTTCCCGAGGAGACGGCCATGCAGACCGGACTGAAGATCACCGCATTCGCCGCGGCCCTGGCCGCGACGTTCGGCGCCGCGTACGGCGTCGGCCAGAGCCTGGACCCGGTCGCCGAGGACGGCGCGTCGGCCCCCGCGCACGACGACCGGCACACCCCCGGGACAGCCGCGCCACAGGAGGGGGACGGCCACGGGACCACCCCGGCGGGCGGCCTGCAGATCTCCGAGAACGGCTACACCCTCGACCTGGGCACCCCGCGGGTCGAGGCCGGCCGCCGGACCGACCTGCGCTTCACCGTCCGGGACGAGAGGGGGCGGGCGGTCACCGAGTACCGGCGCGAACACGACAAGGAACTCCATCTCATCGTGGCCTCACGCGACCTGCTCACCTACCGCCACCTGCACCCCGCACGGGCCGCCGACGGCACCTGGAGCGCCCCGGTCGACCTGCCGGAGGCGGGCGGCTACCGGGTCTTCGCCGACTTCACCCCGGCGGAGGAGGGCGCCGGGAACCTCACCCTCGGCGCGGATCTCGCCGCCTCCGGCCCCTACCGGCCGCAGCGGCTGCCCGCACCCCGCGACACGGCCCGCGTGGACGGCTACGAGGTCCGGCTGGACGGGACACTGCGGCCGGGGCGGGGGAGCGAACTGGACCTGACCGTCTCCCGCGACGGCGAACCGGTCACCGACCTCCAGCCCTACCTCGGCGCCTACGGCCACCTGGTGGCCCTGCGCTCCGGAGACCTCGCCTACCTGCACGTCCACCCGGGCGGGGAACCCGGCGACGGCAGGACCGGGCCCGGCCCGACGGTCTCGTTCGCGGCCACCGCACCCAGCGCCGGCAGCTACCGGCTGTTCCTGGACTTCAAGCACGACGGAGTCGTCCGCACCGCGGCGTTCACGGTCCGGGCGGGAGCGGGGGCGGGGACGGACACGGAGACGAGG
>NZ_LIRG01000010.1 GCF_001419695.1 Streptomyces prasinopilosus | reverse complement strand
CAGGCCGGAGGTCGGCAGGGCCGCCGCGGTCATCACGTCGTTGAGGTCGACCAGTTCGGTGATCTCGGGCGAGGGGATGTCCGCCCGCGCCCCGGACGCGGGGGCGAGGTGGGCCGCGGCCGTCAGCGTCGGTGCCGCCAGCACGTACCCGAGGAACCGGCGTCTGCCGACACCGTGCGTGCCGGGTTCGGGCGGGAGGGGGCGTTCAGTGCCGGGCATCGGTGCCCTCCCCGGGTCGCGTGGGCGGCTCCGCCTGTCCGGCGGTCCGTGCGCGGAGCGCTGCCGCCGGTCCGTCACTGCGCGGTCTCGTCATGTTCCCCTCTGGGCGGGTCGGTTCCGGACCCCGGGTTCTCGGACGCACACGTTGCCGTGGGCCCGCCCGGGTGGCAAGGGGGCGTACGCCGCGCCCGGCGACGACCCGCGAGGTGCCGCGCGCCGTGGGCCGCGGGGGGCCGGGGCTCCGGGGTCCCGCCGGTGAGGACGGGACCCCGCGCCCCGGCGGCACCGCGTGCGGGGCGCGGCGGGGGCGGTTCAGAAAGGGCGGTTGGCGTCGGGGATCTCCAGGTGGATGGGCCTGCCCTCGGCCATGAAGAGCAGCACGAACTTGCGCAGCGCCTCCTCCAGGACCCATGCGATCGACGGCACCCCCGGCAGCGGGATCAGGCCCTCGCGGAAGGCCACCACCAGCGGCCAGGCACTGCTGATGACCGGTTTCAGGAGCGGTTCCCGGTCCAGTCCGATCAGGTCGCCGACCCGGTCGCCGACGATGTACCGGGAGAACGCGTTGATCAGCGGCTCGGTGAGACCGGCGTCGACCTCGGCGATGATGCCGAGGAGCGCGTCGGTCAAGGCGGCGCCCTCGGGGGTGTGGTCGATGATCGGGTCGAGGACCTGCCGGGACTGGGCGTTCGCCTCGTCCCAGGTGGCGGGGATGTACTCGTCGCGGATGCCGAGCATGTGCGCGCTCACCTGCCACACGTGCAGGAAGCCCTCCGACTCGGTGGCGGTGATCGGCACCCGCCAGTCCCGCAGCTTGCCCATCACGTAGGTGGGCAGGCTGTGCCAGGTGACCATCATGTCGGCCTGGCTGATGGGGATGGTCTGGCCGCCGCTGGTGCGGGACCAGCCGGGGGACTGCGGCAGCAGGTGGCGCACGGCCGCGTGCACCAGCCGGGTGCGCACCGAGGTCGCGATCATCCCGCCCTGCGGCTTGTAGGCGTACCGGTCGCCGACGTCGTAGCCGAGCTGGGCGGTCTTGGCGACGCGGTCCTTCATGTCCGCGCCGCCCTTGGAGTAGTAGACGGCGCGCGCCTCCCGGGGGATGGCGGTGCTCAGCAGGCCGCTGCCCAGGCCGTACAGGACGCCGGTGTAGAGGCCCTTCTTCCGGGTGAAGTCGACCGCGTCCTGGAGCTTCTCCGCGTCCGCCCAGGAGGGCAGTTTGCGGGCCTCCTCCATCCAGTCCCGCAGGTCGCCGGGGAGTCCGTCCGGCAACGGCTGGTCGTTGCGGACCCAGCCGCGCAGCAGGTCGTTGACCCGGGGCACCTGGCCCCGCTCGATCACCTCCGCGATGATCGCGTCGATGTCGTCGTCCCACACCCACTCGGGATCGAGTCCGGCTCCCCTGCCCGCGACCGAGCCGGCCGGCGACCACGTCCACAGCGACCGCGCGTGGACCGGCGACGCCAGGCCCAGCGCCCCGAACGTGCCCAGGGCGCCGCCCGCGATCAGTAGTCTGCGCCTGCTGATTTCTTCCATGGTGGATGAACTCCTTCTCGGATCTCACTGGTTGAGGGGTACCGGTGTGCCCGGTGCGGAGGTGCGCCCGGCGGGGAGGCGGGGTGGTGCGCCCGGCGGGGTGGTGCGGTGGTGCGGAGATGCGCCCGGTGGGGTGGTGCGCACGGTCCGGACGGTCGTGCCCGTGACGGCCGTGGTTCCTCAGCCGGGGCGGTTGGTGTCGGGGATCTCGATGTGCGTCCCCCGCCCCTTGGTGAGGTAGAAGAGGATGTACTGGCGGACGGCCTCGTCGATCGTCCAGGCCAGCGGCGGCACCAGCGGCAGGGGGATCAGCTTCTCGCGGAAGGCGACCAGCTTCGGCCAGGCGGTCGCGATCGCCCTCTCCCAGAAGGGCTCGCGCGGGATGCCGTCCCAGTCGGCCACCTGGTCGCCGACCAGGTAGCGGGCGAGCGCGTTGACGAGGGGGCGATCGATGCCGCCGGGGCTGGTCTGCTCGGCGAGCTGGCGCAGCAGGATGTCGGTCAGTTCGACCCCCTCGCGGGTGGGGCCGAGGACCGGGTCGAGGACCTGCCGGGACTGCTCCTCGGCGTCGTCCCAGGTGGCGGGGATGTACTCGTCGCGGACGCCGAGCAGGTGCGCGGTCACCTGCCACAGGTGGAGGTAGGCCGCCGACTCGGCGGGCGTGAGGGGCACCTTCCATGCGAGGAGCTTGCGCATGGTGTAGGTGGGCAGGCTGTGCCAGGTGACCATCATGTCGGCCTGGCTGATGGGGATGGTCTGGCCGCCGCTGGTGCGGGACCAGCCGGGGGACTGCGGCAGCAGGTGCCGCACGGCCGCGTGCACCAGCCGGGTCTTGACGGCCTGCACGACGACGTCGCCGTCGGGGCGGTAGGCGTTCAGGTCCCCGACGGCGAAGCCCAGCAGGCTCGTCTTGGCGACCCGGTCCTCCATGTCGGCGCCGCCCTTGGAGTAGTAGACGGCGCGCGCCTCCCGGGGGATGGCGGTGCTCAGCATGCCGCCGCCCACTCCGTTGAGCAGGTTGAGGTAGAGGCCCCGGGTCTCGTTGAAACGGGCCGCGGTCTCGAGTTTCGCCCGGTCGGCCCAGGACGGCAGCCGCCGCGCCCGCTCCATGAAGTCCCGCAGGTCCGCGGGCAGGCCGCCGGGGAGCGGCTGGTCGTTGCGGGTCCACTCGCGGAGCCCCGCGTTGGCCTTCGGCACGTCGCCGCGGTCGATCACGGCGGCGACCAGCCGGTCGGCCTCCTCGTCCCAGACCCACTCCGGGTCGAGCCCCGCCCCCTCGCCCGCCACCGAACCGCTCGGCGCCCAGGTCCACAGCGACCGGGCGCGGGCCGGCGAGGCCGCGCCCAGTGTCCCGAACGCCCCCAGTGCCCCGCTCACGAGCAGCATCCTGCGCCTGCTGAGTCCGTCCATCGTCGCGAACTCCTCCTCGAGTCCTGTGGCCCGCCGCCCCGGTTGGTACGATGAAACACGGCACGCTTCCTTGTTTCATCAGGGGAGCACAGACGCGACGTGAACGCCAGGGGCTTCACAGAATCAGGGAGGCAGGCGTGGAACCCGTTCCCCCGGCCCTCATGGGGCCGCCCGGCTCCCCCTCCGTGCTGGAGATCGCGTTCACCGAAGCCGCCGAGGGCCTTGCCCGGGAGGACGAGGTGACCCGGCGCCTGCTCGACGCCGCCTACGAACAGTTCTGCCGCATGGGCATCAAGCGGTCCACCATGGCGGACGTGGCGCGGGCGGCCGGTGTCTCCCGGATCACCGTCTACCGGCGCTTCGCCACCAAGGACCACCTGGTCGAGCAGGTCGTACGGCGCGAGTTCCGGCGGTACTTCGACCGCTTCATCGTGGACATCCGGGAGGCCGGGACCGTCGCCGACCGGGTGGTCCTGGGATTCGCGAGCTCGCTCAGGGCCATCCGCCACAACCGCCTCATCGGCGGTCTCATGGCCGCCGAACCGGACGCCGTGGTGCCGTCCATGACCGCCGACGGGGGGCGCACCCTGGCCGTGGTGCAGCAGTTCGTCGCCTCACGGCTGCGACAGGAGCAGCGCGCGGGCAACGTCGCCGGCGAGGTGGACGTGAACCTGGTGGCCGAGATGATGGTGCGGGTCTCCGCCTCGTTCCTCGTCATCCCCAGTCATGTGATCGACCTGGACGACGAGGAGCGGGTGCGCGCGGTGGCCCGGCAGTTCCTCGTTCCGATGCTCGGCCCACCGCACTCGCCCCGCCCGTAGGGATCGGCTTTCCCGGTCCCGGCCCCTGCCCCGATCCGGTCCCGGTCCCGGCTGCGCGGCGCCCTCCACGAGGGCGGCCGGAGGCGGTTGTTGGCTTCCCGTCAACAACGGGGAGGGTGTCGAACTCCCTGGGGTGACTGCGGCGTTGGGATGCCTCTCGCCGGTCGACAAGGTTTCTCGCGTCACCGTGTGCGCACTGTTGACGAGTTGCCAGGAGTGACTCACTGTGGGGAACCGCCCGAGGAGTCCGCTCCGGGGCCTCGCCCGTGAGGTCCGCCCGTGGCGTCCGCCCACGAGGTCCGTCCGGGGCCTGCGCGCGAGAAGCCCGTTCCACGAGTCCGTTCCACGAGTCCGTTCACGGTTCGCGATGGAGGGAGCCCGCCGTGGCCACAGCAGAGCACGTGTCCGAGCCCGTCGAAGGACTGACGATCCCCAGGCTGTTGCGCCGGAACGCCCGGCGGTTCGGCGACCGTCCCGCTCTGACCACCGGCCCCGGTCCTGAGGCCGGGACCCTGTTGTGGTCGCAGCTGCGCGCCGAAGTGGCCGCCCTCGCCCGCGGTTTCGGCGTGCTCGGTCTCCAGCGCGGCGACCGGATGCTGATCGCGATGTCCGAGCGGGCGGAGCACTGGATCACGGACCTGGCCGCCGTCCACGCCGGCGCCCTGCCCTGCAGCGCGGACGACACGTTGAGCACCGGGCAGCTCCGCGCCGTGGCCCGCCACAGCGCGGCCACCGTCCTCGTCCTGGAGGGCGAGGAGCAGCTGCGGCGCTGGCGGCCGGCCCTGGACGACCTGCCGGACCTGCGCGCCGTCGTCCTCCTCGACTGGAACGCGGCCCCGCCCGGCGACCCCCGTTTCGTCGGCTACACCGCCGTGCGCGGCGCGCTGCCCCCCGACGACGCCGGGTTCGAGGCGCTCACGGACGCCGTCACCCCCGACCAGCCGCTGGCCCTGGTGTACGCCCCGGGCACGACCGGCGACCCCGAGGGCGTGCTGCTCTCCCACCGCGACGTGATCCACGAGTCCCTCCTGCAGGACCGCCGGCTCCCCGTCCCGGACCATCCCCGGTCGCTCGCGTGCCCGCCGGCGGGGCACGTCGCCCAGCGGGCGCTCGGCACGTACCTGCCGATCCGCCACGCGGGCCACGTCACGTTGTGCCCGGAGCCCGACCGGCTCCTGCCCGCTCTCCTCGCGGTCCGCCCGCACGCCTTCCTCGGAACGCCCCGGATCTGGGAGGAGATCGCCGCCGCCCTGCGGGCGAAGCTCACGGAGCTTCCCGAAGAGGAGCTCCCCGAAGAGCGGACGGCGGCGCCGCCACGGGCCCGGACGACCGCTCCCGGCGCGCACCGACCGCCCTCCGAGGGCGAGGACGCCCCGGCGGACCTCGCCGGGACGCCGGAGCGGCTCGACGCGCGGGCCGCAGGGCTCCTGCGCGAGGCCGTCGGACTCGACGACTGCCACCGGGCCCTCAGCGGCGGGGCCCCGCTCCCCGCCGGTGTCCCGGAGTTCCTGGTGAGCGCGGGACTGCCGGTGCACGAGGTGCGGGGGCTGGGCAGGCCCACCGGCGCGGCAACCACCGGCACGTCCGGGGACCGTAGCGCGGAGACCGGCGGCGTCCCGCCCGGGCCGGACCCGCACCGCCGCGCCACGGAGAAACAGCCCACCGCCGCGCTCGGGCCGACGTACCCGTAGGCCGGCACCCCGCGACCCCGGAAGGAGCCCACCGCATGGGCGTTCGGCCCCAGGCCCGGCGACGCCGCATGGAGCCGGACGCCCGGCGCGCCGAGATCCTCGGAGCCGCGCGCGGGCTGTTCGGGGCCAGGAGCTACGGCATGGTGTCCCTCGCGGACGTCGCCGCGGAGGCCGGCGTGACCCGTGCCCTGGTGAGCCACTACTTCGGCAGCAAGCGCCGGCTCTACCTGGAGGTGGTCCGGCAGATGATGGTCGTCCCGGCCTCCGTCTCCGCGCGGCTCCCCCCGGTCGGCGCGGAGGAACGGGTGGCGATCTGCGTCGACCGGTGGCTCGAGGTCGTGGAACGCAACCGGGAGATGTGGCTCTCGGCGATCGGTCTGGAGGCGCTCGGCAACGACCCGGAGATCGACCGGATCATGCTCGAGGCCGACGAGACCGCCACGGACCGGATCCTGGAGGCCGCGATGATGGCCGACGTCACCGAGGGCCGGCAGAAGCTCCGGGCGATGATCCGCGCCCACAGCGGCATGCTGAAGGCCGCCTCCCGCGAATGGCTGGTCCGCGGCACCCTCAGCCGCGGCGACCTGCACGTGATGCTGACGCGCACCGTGCTCCACCTGGTGCACACCGTCTTCCCCGCCCTGCGGGACGAGCGGGAACACCCGTGACGCCCGCCTCCCGGGCCCCGCCGGGGAGAGAGGTCGTGCCCCGGGTCCCGACCGGCGAACGGCGTGACCCGGTCGGGCGGTGGACGACTTCCGCCACCGCGGTCACGGGACGGAGGGGCGGGTCGCCCGGCAGGCCTCCGGCGGCCGGGAGCGGCACACGAGGGCGGCGCGGCCGCCCGTTCGCCGGCGCCCGCGCCCGCCCGCGACCCGGCCCGCGCGCCGGGGGAGGGGCCCGGACCACACGGCGGGGGAGGGCCGCGGCGCGTACGGCGGGGAAGGACCGCGGTTCGTACGCCTGTCCCGGTCCGTCGCTCGATCCGGTAAAGCGCTCCCCGCGCGGTGGCCGTGGAGCCACGCTGATACCGAGGGCCGTCGCCGGTCGGCGGCCGAGGCGGGCGTACCGGTACGGGGGGCATCGACATGGCAGACACTCCACGAAGTGGGCCGCGCGCCGACGAGCAGGTGGTCCTGCTCGTCGCGGGACTGGCGGACCTGGCGGTGAGCACCGTCGGCTCCGCCGTCGGGACGGTCCGGCAGCTCCTGCGCCGTTCCGACGGCGCCGACATCGCCCGGGACGCGCGGCAGGACCTGATGTCCCGGGGCCGTATCGCACTGGACCGCCACACCGTCGCCCCCGCGCACCTGGAGGTGCTGGCCCAGCACGTCCTGGCCCGGCGGGCGACGTGCGGTGGCGATGTCTGAGCGGTGGGACCCGGCCGCGTTCAAGGAACGCGTCGACACGCTCCTGCGGGACTTCCTGGCCGAGGAGGCCGGACACCTCGTCCGGATCGACCCCGCGCTCCAGCCGGTGGCCGACCACCTGCGGAGGGCGGCCGGGCACGGCAAGCGACTGCGCGCGGCCTTCTGCTACTGGGGGTGGCGCGCCGCCGACCAGCCCGACAGCGACGCCCTGTTGCGGGCGGCGGCCTCCATGGAACTGGTCCACGCGGCGGCGATCGTCCACGACGACCTCATCGACGACAGCCCTCTTCGCCACCACCTGCCCACCGTCCACGTCTCCCTGGAGACCGCCCTGGCCGGGCGACCGCGGGCGCGTGCCGCCGCCCGCTCCCTGGCCATGCTGATCGGTGACCACCTGATGGCACTCGCCGGGCAGTTGTTCGCCGTGAGCGGTCTGCCCGCCGCCTACCTCGCCCGGGCCCGGCCGATGTGGGCGCGGCTCGCCCGGGAACTGGTCGCGGGGGAGTGCCTGGAGATCCTCAGCACGGGCACCGGTCCGGATCCGGACGTGTCCATGAAGGTCGTCCGCTACAAGACCGCCAAGTACACCGTCGAGCAGCCCCTGCTCATCGGGAGCCTGCTCGCGGGCGCCTCCCCCGCCCTGCGGGCCGGCCTGTCCGCCTACGGGATGCCGCTGGGGGAGGCGTTCCAGCTGCGCGACGACCTGCTGGGGCTGTTCGGCGAACCCGGTGACACGGGCAAGGACGGCCTGGACGACATCCGGGGCCACCGGCCCACCACCCTGCTGGCCACGGCCTGGCAGGCCGCTCTCCCCACCCAGCGCCAACACCTCGCCCGCGTGTTCGGACGCCGGGACGTCGGCGAGGAACAGCTCAGGGAGGTGAGGGAGCTGATGATCGAGCTCGAGGCGCCCCAGGAGGTGGAACACATGATCGTCTCCCGGGTGAGGGAAGCCGTCGGCCACCTCGACGGGCTCGGCATGTCCCGGCACGCGCGGTGGGCCCTCACCGATCTGGCCCGCTCCGCCACCGACCGCCGCACCTGACGCCACCGAACGACCCCACCGACCCGCCCGTGGAGGCTGCCGGCCCGGACGCCGTGCCGCCCGGGGGACAAGGACCGCTGACATGGCTTACACCGAAGCCTCGATGAACGCCCTGCGCCACTCCGGCGACGAACTCGCCGACGCCGTCGTGGCCACCCTGTTCGAACGCGGGGAGGTGGGCACGTTCAACACCCTGATGCGCCACGTCTCCACCGCCGGCTCCCCGCTGCCCGACGGGCTGCCCTACGTCGCCCGCGAGTACCTGCAGACCACCGGCATGCCGCCGTCCTGGGTGGACTGGGGCGAGATGGAGAAGGCGCGGCTGTTCTTCGTCGACAACAACGTCCACATCTCCACCGCGCTGTCCTTCGCCTCGATGCCCGCCTGCTACCTCGTCCCGCACGTCGCGCGGCTGCTGTCGGCCACCCACGGGCTGGACTACCCGTCCAAGCGGATGGCGGAGACGGGCCAGTTCACCGTCTACCTGATGCAGCCCGACGCCTTCGAGGCCGGCAGCCGCTTCCTTCCCGCCGCGCAGAAGGTGCGCCTCCTGCACGCCTCGATCCGGCACCACCTGAAACGAGAGGGCCTCTGGGACACCGGGACGCTCGGAACGCCGATCTGCCAGGAGGACCTGATCGGCGGCCAGATGTTCTTCTCGCTCCTCGTCCTCGACAGCCTGCACCGCCTGAACATCCACATGTCCACCGAGGGCGCCGAGGCGTACTTCTACGCCTGGCGCGTGGTCGGAGCGCTCCTCGGCGTCGACCAGGACGCCGTACCCAAGAACCTGGAGGAGGGCCGGCAGTTCCTCGACCTGTACATGATCCGCCACATGGGCCCCTCCGAGGAGGGTGTCCGCCTGACCCGGCAGCTGATCGACCTGTACGAGGAGGTCGTCCCCGGCACCTTCTTCGACCCCGTCGTCTCCGCCCTCATCCGCCACTTCGTCGGCGACACCTGCGCCGACTGGCTCCAGGTGCCCCGCACCGCCTGGGACAACGTCGCCAGGGTGGTCCCCTCCCTGCTCGGCGTCCTGGAGGGGATCGAGGACCGCTCATCCCTCGGCGCCTGGGCGCTGGACCGCCTCGGCCACCTCACCACCGTGCTCGAACTGTCCTCCCTCACCCGCGGCCGCGTCATGCACTACGCCATCCCCGAACAGCTGAAGAAGGACTACGGGGTCGGCGACGGCGTGCGCCGCTCCCGCCGCTGGACCCCTCCCGCGCCCACGGTCACGACCTGAGGGAAGCGCCGCGGATGCCGCGTCCGCACGGCGGCACGGGGCGTCCCGTGCCGCCGTGCGGACG
>NZ_LIRG01000001.1 GCF_001419695.1 Streptomyces prasinopilosus | reverse complement strand
CGGCTCCGGCTTCCCGGCCGTCGATGATGAGGAGTCCGGTGTGCGGGCTGTCGTCGGCCTGGTCGTGGCCGGTCAGCTCGGTACACAGGGTCTCGGGGTACTCGCGGTGGCGTGCTCCACACAGAGGGCCGGTCATGCTGCCGCCTCTCGCTGCTGGTCGGGGATGTGGATCTGGTGGGTGTCGAGTTCGCCGACTGCGAGCGCGATGGCGACGGCGTTGGCCCGGTCGCGGGCACCGAGGACTCGGAAGATCTCGGCGAGGTGCCGGTCGACCGTGTTCCGGTGAATGCCGAGACGACGACCGATCTGCGTACTGGTGTAGCCGTTGGCGACCAGCTCCAAGACGAGCCGGCGGCGGGCGGTCAGCAGTTGGGATCTCACGGTTCCCTCCGGGTGCCTCGTCGGGCGCGGATCTCAGCCGCGGCCATCCGCCGCAGTGCGCGTTCGATCACGGCGGCCCGCACCTGGCCCGCGAACACGGTCGCCAGCAGCTCCTCGGAGCTGGAGGTGAGGAGTTCCCGGGCGACCGGGCGTCGCGGCGAACTCATCGGGCCTCCCCGCTGGTCTGGGCGGCCGGCATGTCGGCGGGTGTGGTCATGGGTTCCTCCAGGTCGGGTAGCTGGTGGGGTGCGGGGCCGCTGCCGAGGTTGAGCGGGAGCGGCCCCGGCAGGGTCAGGGGCGGGTGATGTGGAGGCGGCGCCGTCCGCCGTCGGGCTGTTGGTCGGGCACGACGTGGAAGCCGGCCGCCTGCAGCTCAAGGGCGTACTTCTCGAGGCCGGTCTTCTCGCCGGGCCCGTCGTGGAAGACGTTGACCTGACGGCGGCCGGACTGGGCGGTACGCCAGCCGGGCAGCCAGCCCTCGTCGGTCCACTCGGACGGCGGGTACGACTCGAGCACCGCGTCGACGTCTCGGGCTCGGATCACGCGGGGCATCAGGCGTCCACCGCCTGCGAGCGGGCGGCGATCTTCGCGAGCTTGGCGTCGAGGTGCGCGGCCGGATCACCGGTGATCGAGGCGAGCGCGACCGCCGCGGTGACGATGACGTCAACGAGTTCGTCCGCCACGTCACCGCGGTCGTGAGTGACACCCTTCCGCGGGTTCTGGCCCTGCACACCGATCCACGCCTGAGCAACCTCGCCGGCCTCCTCGGTCAGCTTCAGGATGCGGAGAGTGGTCTCCTGCTCGCTGCGCCCGTTCTGGGCGTCGAGCCAGGCGACGAGGGCGCGGATCGTGGACCACTGGTCGGAAGTGAGCATGTTCGTTCCTTTCGGGGGTGTTTGGCTGCGGGCGAGGGTGAGGGGCTACGCGGCCCCTGTGAGGCTTCGTGGGCCCCTCCGGCGACGCGGAGCCACCGGAGGGGGCGAGAGGCGCTCCTACGCACACTCAGGGCCTCTCACGGACGTCAGGCGGGCGGAGAGGGCGGGCGGGTGTCGTCCTGCTGCGCCCCGATGCCGAGGATGTGCACCGGGTCCATCGGCGGACGCTTCGGGCGGCTCGGGTTCATCAGGCAGGTGCCGGGGTCGACGCCCTCACAGTTCGAGCAGGAGTGCGGGGCGGGCTGCGTCTCGTCGGTGTCGAAGCAGCGGCAGTTCGGTCCGCCCCAACGGCCGGGGCAAGCGTGCAGGGTGTCGTCGGCCTCGGCGGGCTGCGTCTCGTCGGCCATGCGGCTCGGGTCCGGGTTGTCGTCGGTGAGCGCGGCGCCGACCTCGTACAGCAGGCGTGCGGCTTCGGGGCCGATCTCACGCTCGTCGCGCCAGACGCGGAGCACACCGAGGGCGCGCTGTACGGCGTCGGCGGCGATGCGGTCACGGAGGGCGGTCTGGTCGGTGACGGGCGCCTGCCCAGCAGACGAGGCGGGCTCGCGCACCTCGATCGTCAGCGGCGCATTCAGGTACCGGAAAGCGGCTTGGATCGTGCTGACGGGGTGGTCGGCGATGTGACGGGCGAGCGCCCATGCAGCCGGGTTGTCCGGCTCCGTGAGGTCGTCGGCGGTCTGGTCGGTCATCGGGAATCCTTTCGGGCTGCCCGGGGCGGGACAGCCGGGAGGGGTGGTCAGGCGTCGGGGTCGTCCAGGTGGGCGTCCGGGCCCTGTTCGGCGTGGTCGAGGGTGGCGAGCGCGTACTCCAGCACCCGACGCAGAGCGTCCGGGCCGGCCGGAACGGCGGGCGCGCGAACGATGCCGCGGAGGATCCAGTCGCCGGGCTGGAGCGTGACCCGGCTGGGGTCGTCACTGGCATGCGGCCACCGGACGACGGTGATTTGCAGGGTCGGGGAGTCGTGGGTGTGGTGGCCGGTGTCGGTCACGGTGTCCTCCGGGTGGTGGGTGCGGTGCAGGTCAGCGGGGTCATGGGGCGGGGTTTCCGGCGGCACCGGTCCCTCTCGCGGCGGCCTCGGGGTGCTGTCCGCTGCCGCGGGTGAACGGGAGCCGCGCGCCGAGGAGTCGGCGGGATGCGTCGGCAGACGCCCGGGAAGGGGCCTGTGCGGGCGCTGGAGGGGCCGGGGCAGGTTCGGGGTGCCAGACCTCCACCCACACACCCGCAGCCCGCCACACGCACACCACACGGCCCGGGACGCTGTAGTCGAACGCGGGCCGCAGATCATCCGCCGCGAGGGGCCGCCAGTGCTCGGGCACGCTGACGAACCTCATCAATGCGTCCACGCCGTCCGGGCCGACCAGTTGAGCGGACACCAGCGGCCTCCCATCAGCCGCCGCACCCGACTCCCAGCCGGACAGGCGGGCCTGGAAACCGCGCTCCCGGGCGAAGACGGTCCAGCAACGGACGGCATGGTCGATCGCCGCATCAGCCACGGCCTGGTCTGGGATGGCTGTTCGAGACTGCACAGGTGCCTCCTGCGGGGTGGGTAGGTTGGGGCCAGACCCCGGCGTGATTGGTGCACGCCGGGGTCTGGCCCCA